>NZ_WXWK01000120.1:0-26497 GCF_009904835.1 Vibrio sp. V33_P6A3T137
AATCTGGAGCGACACACGAGGTTCGAACTCGTGACCTCAACCTTGGCAAGGTTGCGCTCTACCAACTGAGCTAGTGTCGCATTTCACCGTTAAGCACGATAAAGGCTATCTGTTTGGTTGCGGGGGCCGGATTTGAACCGACGACCTTCGGGTTATGAGCCCGACGAGCTACCAGGCTGCTCCACCCCGCGTCCG
The DNA here is from genome assembly GCF_009904835.1 of Vibrio sp. V33_P6A3T137. NCBI lineage: Bacteria > Pseudomonadati > Pseudomonadota > Gammaproteobacteria > Vibrionales > Vibrionaceae > Vibrio > Vibrio sp. V33_P6A3T137. Next base: position 196 of record NZ_WXWK01000120.1, read on the forward strand.
TATTACTCACCGTTAAGCACGATGTCAGCTTTGTAACTTTATTGTTTTATCGCCATCAGCAATAAAAGCAAATCTGGAGCGACACACGAGGTTCGAACTCGTGACCTCAACCTTGGCAAGGTTGCGCTCTACCAACTGAGCTAGTGTCGCATCAACAACGTTTTGTGCTGTTCAGGGCTGCGAATTATAAGTGCATTTTTTTGTGATGCAAGTAGTTAAAGCAAAAAAAATCATTTTTCTTTTCGTATGACGATAAAAAAAACCACTTAAACAAAAAACACACAGAACCAGGCTAAATTACAACCATTCAATTGAAGAAAAGCGGTCAACCATACCGCCCTTCACCGCTCGATAGTTAGGATTATTAAATTTTGAAAACGTGAGAACGATAAAATTTAAGCTCGGCGATAGATTCTCGAATATCATCTAAGGCAAGATGAGTTCCTTGTTTACTGAATCCCGCAGCAATCTCAGGCTGCCAACGACGAGTCAGTTCCTTGATAGTGCTCACATCAATACAACGATAATGAAAATACACTTCTAGCTCTGGCATATGTCGGTAAAGAAAACGTCGATCTTGACCAACGCTATTTCCACAAATCGGTGAAGCACCAGCAGGAACCCAGTGTTGTAAGAAATCAATCGTCTGTTCTATCGCTTGAACTTCATTGATCGAACTGCGGCGCACTCGGTCCACTAGCCCGCTATGGGTATGGGTACGAGTACACCACTCATCCATTTTTTGTAACTCGGTTTCGGATTGATGAATAGCTAACACCGGTCCTTCTGCCAATACATTCAATTGACTATCGGTAACAATGGTTGCTATTTCAATGATCTTATGGACATCAGGGTCTAACCCGGTCATCTCCAGATCAATCCAAATCAAGTTTTGATCGCTAAAAGACATATAATTAAGTGCCTATAGGGGTTTGCCAATAAAAAAGGTACTATAACCTAAATCTCCCTAACCACGATACCGCTGTGCAGCGCACAGTGATAAATTGAGTTAGGCATCGTTCTAAGTTAAAAAACTTAAAGTGAAAAAACGTGACAAAGAAGAAAAAACTCACTAAAGGCCAAGTGCGCCGAGTTAGAAATAACCAGCACCGTAAGTTAAAACAAGAAGACTCCGTACAGTGGGACGAATCGATGCTGGAAAATGCCAAATCCGGTCTAGTGATCACGCGATTTGGTCAACATGCAGATATTGAAGACCCCGACACAAAGATCGTCCATCGATGTAATTTACGTCGCGGAATCGAAAGTTTGGTGTGTGGCGATCAAGTCATTTGGCGCCCTGGCGTAGAAACTCTTGCTGGAATTTCAGGCGTGGTCGAAGCGGTAGAGCCTCGCAGCTCAGTTCTGACTCGTCCGGATTATTACGATGGTTTAAAACCCGTCGCGGCTAATGTTGAGCAAATGATCATTGTCTCTTCTGTCTTACCTGAATTATCGCTGAATATCATCGATCGTTACTTAATTGCTGCAGAAACACTATCTATCGCTCCTGTCATCGTTCTTAATAAAGTCGATTTACTCAGTGAAGCGCAGCGGACAGATTATCAACAGCAATTGGCCGCTTACCAAGAAATTGGCTATGACGTCATTTTTGTCAGTAAAGAAAGTGGCGAAAATATCGCGTTATTAGAGAGTAAGTTAAGTCATAAGATTAATATCTTTGTCGGTCAATCCGGTGTAGGTAAATCAAGTTTAGTCAATGCATTGATGCCTCAACTGGGTATTATTGCCGAAGAAGGTAAAATCTCTGAGAACTCAGGGCTTGGACAGCATACCACGACCGCAGCTCGCTTATATCACATCCCATCGGGTGGCGATTTGATTGACTCTCCGGGCATTCGTGAGTTTGGTTTATGGCACTTAGCCGCAGAGGAAGTGACCAAAGCTTATGTAGAATTTCGTCCCTATTTAGGTGGATGTAAATTTCGTGACTGTAAACATGGTGATGACCCAGGTTGCTTACTGAGAGAAGCCGTAGAAAACGGTAAAATCAGCGCACAACGCTTTGATAACTATCACCGCATTATTGAGAGCATGTCGGAAAATAAAGCCAATCGACAGTATTCTCGCAATAAAAAATCAGACCAACAATAAATACTCACAGACGAACAGAGTCTGATGACACGCGGATTATTTTTCAGTACCATTTCGCGCCAAAATAAAGATGATAGATTGGAAATAACATACGATGGATAAATTTAAAGTTAGGCTGCAATATTGGCTGCCACAACATGCTTTAACCCGTTTAGTCGGTAAAATCGCGTCAGCGAAGGCAGGTAGTCTAACCACCGCCATCATTCGCTGGTTTATTAAACAATACAATGTCAACATGAGTGAAGCGTTACATTCCGAACCAAAACACTTTGCGACATTTAACGAATTTTTTGTCCGTGAGTTAAAGCCTGGCCTACGCCCCGTTGTCGATGACGAAGCGACACTCGTTCATCCAGCCGACGCTTGCGTCAGTCAATTCGGCCCAATAACTGACGGCCAACTGATTCAAGCAAAAGGCCATCAGTATTCTGCTCAAGCACTGCTTGGGGGGGATGCAAAACTGGCTGAAGAGTTTCGTGATGGTGAGTTTGCCACTCTCTACCTATCACCACGAGATTATCACCGAGTGCATATGCCATGTGATGGTACATTACGACAAATGATCTATGTGCCTGGCGATCTATTTTCTGTTAACCCGCTGACCGCAGAGAATGTGCCCAATTTGTTTGCCCGTAACGAACGGGTTGTCTGTATTTTTGATACCGAATTTGGTCCACTGGCTCAAGTACTGGTCGGTGCAACGATTGTTGGCAGTATCGAGATGATATGGGCAGGAACCATGACTCCACCGCGCGGTAATACCGTGTATCGTTGGGATTATCCAGCAGAAGGTGTTAATGCTATCCAGTTGAAAAAAGGCCAAGAGATGGGTCGATTTAAGTTGGGGTCAACCGTTATCAATCTATTTGCGAAACAACAGATTCGTTTCGATAGTAGCATGCAGTTAAATACGCCAACCCTGCTCGGTTCTGCTTACGCCCACAAAGCCTAATCAAGTTCCTCCTTATTTCCAACGCGTTAAATGCAATATAGGCGCCTTTTTTATCACTAAAAGTGGCGCCTATGTTTGTTCTGAGCCGATTTTTCCGCTGATGAACTGTGTCTAAGCTAACAATTTTCCACTCCCTATTACGATCTTTTCATAGCAATGCTTTACCCTAGATGACATTCGGATATTTTTGCAAAGGACGCTCTTATGTCAACGTTATCGACCGGGTTACTGACTCGGCTAGCGATCTGTTTTTTGATTCCTGTCGGTGTACTCTTACTGCCCATCGACATCATTCCTATTGATGAATTGACACTCGTTCAGCATCGCTTGCTGGCTATTTTTTTACTCGCGGCTCTACTCTGGGTCTTAGAACCGGTACCCGTTTTTGCTACTTCTATTCTGATCATCGCTTTATTATTAATTATGATTTCAGACAAGGGGTTACATTGGTTCCGCTCACCAATTGAACAACATGAGGTCGGGCATTTAATCCCTTACACTGACATTCTTGGTGCCTTCTCTTCACCGATCATTATTCTGTTTATGGGTGGATTCGCCTTAGCGATCGCGGCGTCAAAATATCAACTGGATAACAACTTAGCACGGGTATTACTGCGCCCGTTTGGTCATCAACCTAAATTTATTATGCTTGGATTGATGCTCATCACCTCCGTATTCTCGATGTTCATGTCAAATACGGCTACGACAGTAATGATGTTGGCTCTACTTGGCCCCATCGTCGCCTCTGCGCCGAAAGGGGAGCTAGGCATTAAAGCTTTGGTGCTATCCATTCCTATTGCTGCGAATACAGGAGGCATCGCGACGCCGATTGGTACACCACCGAATGCGATTGCTTTACAGTATTTAACGGGAGAGAACAGCATAGACTTTCTATCTTGGATGATGATGGGCTTACCCTTTGTGATTGTTCAATTAACCATTGCTTGGTTTTTATTGCAGTATTTATTTCCCTCATCACAACAACAAATGACGCTAAAATTGCAGGGAACATTCCAACGCTCTTGGCGAGCAATCGTCGTCTACATCACTTTTGCAACGACGATTTTATTGTGGATGAGTACCGCTCTGCATGGCATGAATACTTATGTGGTCTCGATCATTCCACTAGCTGTATTTACGTTAACAGGCATTATGGGTAAAGAAGAACTCAAGCAAATTAACTGGGACGTATTATGGCTAGTGGCGGGCGGTATCGCCATCGGTATTGGGTTAGAGCATACTGGACTTGCCGTTGCCTTAGCCCATGCCATTGACTATGAAAGCTTATCACCGATGTTCATCGTCATTTCGCTATCGATGGTCTGCTGGCTAATGGCGAACTTCATGTCCAATACGGCAACAGCAAACTTATTAATGCCAATTGCTGCCGCTATTGGTGTCTCGATGTCCAGTTTAACGGAAATTGGTGGTCTACAAGGGTTATTGGTCGTGGTCGCGTTCTCCGCTTCTTTAGGCATGATCCTTCCGGTCTCAACACCGCCTAACTCATTAGCTTACTCCACAGGCTTAATTGAAAGTAAAGATATGGCTAAAACCGGTTTAATTCTTGGACTCGTAGGATTATGTATTGTGTATTTGGCCACTTGGGCGTTAACTTAATGAGAGCGTAACATCAATCGATTGCCGCAGAGAGAAGCAAAAACAACGAATGTTGATCCATAGACAACATTCTTCTGATTGATAGGCAGAATCATTGATCTTAACCTACTGCAAAGCGGAGAAAGTGTAGTAAAATTACGCTAGTTTTTTATTTCTCATTACCATGAATTTGACGAGGTTATAATTATGTCTGCTAAGAAGCCTATGGCTCTAGTGATTCTTGACGGTTGGGGCTACCGTGAAGATAACACCAGCAACGCGATCAACAATGCGCACACACCCGTACTTGATGCGTTGATGGAAAATCATCCTCATACTCTCATTTCTGCTTCTGGCATGGATGTGGGTCTACCTGACGGTCAAATGGGAAACTCTGAAGTTGGCCATACCAACATCGGCGCTGGCCGTATCGTTTATCAAGACTTAACTCGAATCACAAAATCAATTGCTGATGGAGAATTCCAACACAACGAAGCGATTGTGAATGCGATTGATAAAGCGGTAGCCGAAGGCAAAGCGGTTCACCTGATGGGATTGATGTCGCCAGGTGGTGTGCACTCTCACGAAGACCATATCTATGCGGCAGTAGAGCTAGCCGCCGCTCGTGGCGCAGAGAAAATTTACCTACACTGCTTCCTTGACGGACGTGATACCCCACCACGCAGTGCTGAGGGTTCATTGGCACGTTTCCAAGACCTATTTAGCAAACTCGGTAAAGGACGCATCGCTTCTCTTATCGGTCGTTATTATGCCATGGACCGTGATAATAACTGGGATCGCGTTCAGCAAGCTTATGACTTATTAACTCAAGCTAAAGCAGAGTTCACCTATGACTCTGCCGTTGCTGGCCTTAATGCCGCTTATGCGCGTGAAGAAAACGATGAGTTCGTCAAAGCCACAGAAATTCGTAGCGCAGATCAAGAATCAGCAGCCATGCAAGATGGTGATGCGGTACTATTTTTAAACTATCGTGCTGACCGTGCTCGTGAAATCACCCGCACGTTTGTCGCCGATTTTGATGGTTTCACTCGTCAAGTGTTCCCTAATGTCAATTTCGTGATGCTAACTCAGTATGCGGCCGATATTCCACTAGCGACCGCTTTCCCACCAGCATCGCTAGAAAACACTTATGGTGAATGGCTTTCTAAAGCGGGCAAAACTCAGCTGCGTATTTCAGAAACAGAGAAGTACGCCCACGTGACCTTCTTCTTTAACGGTGGCGCAGAAAACGAGTTTCCTGGTGAAGAGCGCCAGCTAGTGGCCTCTCCAAAAGTCGCGACTTACGATCTTCAACCAGAAATGAGCTCCAAAGAACTCACCGATAAACTGGTTGCAGCGATTAAATCCGGTCAATACGATGCGATCGTTTGTAACTATCCAAATGGTGATATGGTCGGCCATACTGGTGTTTATGAAGCGGCGGTTAAAGCTTGTGAAGCGGTCGATGAATGTATTGGCCGAGTGGTTGAAGCGATTAAAGAAGTCGATGGTCAGTTGCTCATCACCGCAGACCACGGTAACGCTGAAATGATGATTAACCCTGAAACCGGTGGCGTACATACGGCTCACACCAGTTTACCAGTACCGCTGATTTATGTCGGTAATAAATCAATTACTCTACAAGAGGGCGGTAAACTGTCGGATCTCGCACCAACCATGTTAGCGCTGGCTGACATGGAAATTCCCGCAGATATGTCAGGTAAAGTGCTTTATTCATAACGCTTGTTATTAGCGTACGATTTTTGAAGCATTGATCCCCTTAAATTCGCTATTTAAGGGGATTTTTTATCGATAGATTTTACTTAACGGTTGCTTACTTGGCATCGCTATCATCGTTAGTTGTCGCCAACGATGAATAGCTTTAGACTCAGACCACCGCTTTCCTCATCCATGATGTATTTATGACCTTTTCTGAGCTTAACTTAGCTTCTTCTCTACTTAGTGCACTGCCCGCTGAGTTACATACTCCGACCACAATCCAACAGTTGGCGATTCCTGTGATTTTATCTGGTCGTGATCTGCTCGCTCTCGCTCAAACGGGCAGCGGTAAAACCTTCGCTTATGGTTTACCGCTATTACAAAAAACACTCCCGATGACACCACACATTCAAACCTTGATCATCGTACCGACGCGTGAACTGGCAAGCCAAGTCAGTCAAGCGCTTGGCTTAATCGCCAAACCGATGAACATCGATGTGTGTCCACTTTGTGGAGGGGTTGACCAGCAATGGCAACAGGATCAATTAGCGCAAAACCCTCAGCTCATCGTTGCTACGCCAGGGCGATTATTGGATCTTATTGAGCAACAGATCATAAACTTATCATCGCTACAACATCTGGTACTGGATGAGGCTGACCGGCTATTAGAGATGGGATTTTGGCCAGATGTGCAGCGGATCATGGCCCATTTACCCGCTAAAAAACAAACCCTGCTATTTTCTGCAACCTTACTCCCCGAGCTTGAAGAAAAAGCCCTCCAGCCGTTAAACGATCCCATTAAGATCAGCGCTAATCTGCCGAATCAAACCGTGCCAGAGATTGATGAACAACTGTACTTGGTCAATAAAGGCAGCAAAGCACAAGTCTTGATTCATTTACTCAAACAACATCATTGGTCTCAAGTCTTGGTCTTTATTAGCGCTCGAGATAATGCAGACGCACTGGCCAAAAAACTCCTTAAAGCTGGAATTCGTGTTGCCGCACTCCATGGTAATAAAGATCAAACTGAGCGTGAGCAAATCTTGACTCAATTTAAACAGCAGAAAATTGAAGTGCTAATCGCAACCGATTTATTGGCAAGAGGCATTCATATTGAACAGCTTTCTGTGGTCATCAATTTTGATTTACCGCCAAGCCCGGCAGTGTATATTCACCGCGTTGGGCGAACCGCACGAGCTGGGCAAACAGGTCTCGCTCTCTCTTTAGTCTGTCATAATGAAAACGCGATCCTCGATGCCATTCGTCAACTGACTCAACGCCCTCTTGTGTTGCAGACGTTGGCCGATTTTCCCGTTACAGATCAACCCGCCACCACGGTGCCAAAACGTCAACCACGAGATAAACAAGCCAATCGACGGAGTGCCCAAAAGCGCAGTGTGAAACAGTTTCAACCGAAATCATCTCGCTAAACGCCGATCCTTAACGACAAATAAGCAGTATGACAAAAAACCGCACAAAGTTTACATTATGCTGCTCGCCTGATACGTGACTTTGAGTATACTGGGCATTCAACAATTTTAATGGTGATGATTGCCTAAACATGACGTTGTCTATTCTAAAACTTACTGTGCGATTATTGGCGGTCTGCTTAGCGATTACCACCTCATCAGGTGCTGCTTATGCCGCTTCGCAACAAGAGCTTTCTGGCGTCAAAAACGAAATCTCTCGTCAACAGCAGTCACTGAGCCAACGACAAAAAGAACTGGATCAATTACAGCGTTCACTTAGACAACAAGAGTTGTCTATCTCTCAGCTAGAAAATCAAATTAAAAATACCCAACGTGATGTCGTGACCGCTAATGACAATCTCGCCAATATTCAAAAAAACCGACTTGAGTTAGAACAGCAGCGCCAGCAACAGACCGAAAAACTCACTCAACTGTTACAGACGTACTATGTAACTCAGCGAGCACTGGCCAGCGGCGATCTCCTCAAAAGTGGCGTCGAGCAAGATAGAATTAGTCAGTATTATCAACATTTGGCCAAAGCGCGTACGGAAACCTTACGCAGTTTACAAACAACCCATCAAGCGCTCAACGAAAGTGAAAAGCAACTGCAGCGTGAGCGTGATCAAATCACCGCCCTATTGCAACAACAAACCGATAAGCGCGATAAGCTCGCCAGCACTCAAGCGGAGCGGCGTAAAACCGTCAATACCATTCAACAAAGTATCTCGGGCGATCAAGTTTATCTTGCCGAACTGCAACGCAATGAAACTCGCTTAAAAGCTGAAATCGCCAAAGCAGCGAAGCGTAATGCAGTACCGATGGATGGACTCGCTCAGCAAAGAGGTAAGCTACCCTGGCCACTGCAAGGTAACGTGTTGCACCAGTTTGGAGAGAAACAAACTGGTCAAGTCGATTGGAAAGGCATGGTGATCAGCGCCAATTATGGGCAAGCCGTCAAAGCTGTCTATCCGGGAACGGTCGTATTTGCGGAGTATTTACGTGGCTATGGATTAGTGATTTTACTTGACCACGGCAAAGGTGATATGACCTTATACGGTTATAACCAATCACTCATGAAAAAAGAGGGCGATAAGGTCGTCGCAGGTGATACGCTTGCCTTAGCCGGTGATACTGGTGGGCAATCTCACCCCGCGTTGTACTTTGAAATTCGTCGTAATAGCCGAGCTGAAAACCCACGCCAATGGCTGAGACGATAAATCTCACCAGCGCTATCGACGACGATTAATATCGATAATAAGTTTCGACCCTCTCTATCAGTTGGCTCAATTGTGATTTGGCTAGACGATTTACCCCTCCCGCCGCTTCTCGCCCACCACCGCTAACAAACTGAGCACAAATGGCTCCTGCACCTTGTTTATTCGCTAAAGGAGCCCGTAATGACACGGTATAACTCTCACTGTCCGCTTCAGTCACGATCAAGTGAGCTTGGCTCGGTTGTTGATTGGCTAGCAGATTACCAAAGACACCACTGACTCGATGTGAGGCCGATTGATTGGGTAACACAAACACGCGTAATTCTCGACTTTGGTAATATGCTTCTAGGCTTTGTACTTGCGCCATGTCTTGCTGATAAGCCTGCTTGAGACGATGATAAGGGGAATGATGATCATCGATAAGCATAAAAGGACAAGGATAGTTCAATAAACTTCGCAGCAATTCTGCGGGATGAAAGTGCAAATCTTCCAATTGTTGCCCATAGCCGTTGTAATTGAGCAAAGTGCCGATTGACTGCAACTGCTCGGCTTGAAATGTCGTTAATCCAGCTTGTAATGCCAGTTGATTGGCGGTTGCGATCAAATTATCGCCATAAGCAGCGGCAATCGCCCAATGATGAAAACGGCCCGCCAGTAATCGATCAATAATCAATCCTGTACAAGTATTGGCACTTAAATCAATGTTCGCGGTTAAATGGGGATGGGTAGGGATATCACCGGATTGATGATGATCAGCATAAAAAACGCTTGCTCCCTCGGAGAGCAGGCGCTGTAAATCAAAGGCATTTTTCGCCATCGAAATATCCAGTACAGTCAGAGAATCACCAGGATTAACCGTTAGTTTTTTCAGTAACTGTATGTCACGCTTCACGCCAGTCACTAGCTGACTTTCGATAGGCTCGGCTAAGCGCAGTTGTAATAGCGCGGTGATGCCATCAGCATCACCATTAAAAACATCATAGTGCATGGTTATTCACAGGGGTATTTAGCGGACATAAGCACACTTTATCTAAATCGGCCTATGATGAGTAAGATAAAAACGTTATATCTCCAAACTTATTACTCAGCATCGCTATAACAGCCGCAACCATATGGTAACCATTGAAAAGTCAACGCACTCTAACCATTGATGGTGCTGGCGTGCATGGCTCTGACACCTTCTTCTAATAATTGTAATTGTTCTAAACCTTGGGGGGTAGCATTAGGTTTCATCACTGAGATGATTTGTAGCATCCCCTGATGAATAACACGCTCGGTAATGGACGCGTTAGCCGACATCGCAGACTGATACGCCAACCAGCTTGAAGCGATCAAATGCAGCGTTGTCACTAGCTTTTTCATCTCTTGATCATCAATCACCAGCAGCTGCATATCGATAAACACTTGCATAATATTAATCAAGTTCACTTGGAGCTTATCTTGAACTTGAATATACGATTGATGAAGCTCAGGATCGCGTTGCAAAATCTCCGGTAAATTGGCGTAGAAAAATCGATATTTCCACATCAAATTAAAAATAGAATCCAAATAATGTTTCAGCAGCGTTAAACTCTCATATTGGCCCTGCCAAGGGCTAAAACGCTCGATAAGTTCAGCCGAGTACCAAGCAAAAATTTCACGCACGATCTCTTGTTTATTACGAAAATGATAATAGAGATTACCGGGGCTAATGTCGATATGAGCCGCAATATGGTTGGTGGTGATCGGTCTTTCACCATGTTCATTAAACAAGGCTAATGCGGCATGAATTATTCGCTCTCGGGTTTTCATTGTCGAACCATAATCTTTAGTGGTGAATTTATCTCAGTATATACCAAACAAGATAAAGAGGCAGATAGGCCCACCTCTTCGCTATTCAAAGGAAAGCGGGCTCAATACTGAACCTTTTTATCGGTGATAAGGGGTCGAAAGTTGATGAACCGCATCGACAAACACTCCAGCATTCTCTGGTGGAACGTCTAAATGGATACCATGGCCTAAGTTAAACACATGACCACTACCGGTACCAAAACCCTCAAGAATACTTGCTACCTCTTGACGAATTCGCTGAGGGCTAGCATAAAGCATGGAAGGATCCATATTGCCTTGCAGCGCAACTTTATCACCCACTCGTGCTTTAGCATCAGCAATATTGATGGTCCAATCGAGTCCAATCGCATCACATCCCGTCGCCGCAATCGACTCAAGCCACATACCACCATTTTTGGTAAATAATGTAACAGGGACTCGTCTTCCTTCGTGCTCACGGATCAATCCATCAACAATTTTATGCATGTAATGCAGCGAAAACGACTGATAATCTCTTGGCGTTAATACGCCTCCCCAAGTATCGAAGACCATCACTGATTGCGCTCCAGCTTTAATCTGTGCATTCAAATACTCAATGACACTATTTGCCAATTTATCGAGTAACCGATGCAATAAAGCAGGTTCGGCATACATCATCTTTTTGATTTTGGTGAACGCTTTTGAACTTCCGCCTTCGACCATATAGGTTGCCAACGTCCAAGGGCTGCCAGAAAAACCAATCAAAGGTACTTCGCCTTGCAGATCTTTACGAATTTGGCGTACAGCATTCATCACATATTGCAGCTCGCCTTCTGGATCAGGTAAACCAATTTTATCCACATCCGCTTTACAAGTGATGGGGCGCTCGAACTTTGGCCCTTCACCGGCTTCAAAATACAAGCCTAAACCCATGGCATCAGGAATGGTTAAGATATCGGAAAACAAAATGGCAGCATCGAGTGAAAAACGGCGCAGCGGCTGTAAGGTAACTTCAGAAGCCAGCTCGGCATTTTTGCATAACGACATAAAATCGCCCGCTTGTGCACGTGTCGCTCGGTATTCTGGTAGATAGCGCCCCGCTTGACGCATCATCCATACTGGCGTGCAATCGACAGGTTGCTTGAGTAATGCACGCAAATAGCGGTCATTTTTTAATTCAGTCATGGCTTATTCCCATTTTTCTATCAAGCGGTAATCAATCGCTCATTCTAACATTGATTGACCAAGCATCGCAGAGTGCTTTGCAACCGAGATCAAGTTATTAACTTTTAAATCAATGCTTAAATTGCGTGCAAAAGCATTAACTGTTACAAATTTATTCGCTAGCGAAAACGATAATAATAGCTAGGCATTGAATGTCTAGCATCTCATAACGACATCTTACTTACCCCCTCCCTTGCGGAGGGTTTTTTTATGCCTGTTTTCTCTAAAAAGAATGACTGTCGATCTTATCATTCTTGACTCGGATGTCGGTCAAGGTCTGTTCAATTAAAGCTCGAGCTATCGTTCCGTGTGGAGCAAGATCAGGTAAATGAGGTTCACTAAACCACTGCGCATCGGTCAGTTCTGAATAATCGGGGTTTAACTCACCTCCCGCATAATCGGCTAAAAAACCCATCATCATACTGGAAGGAAACGCCCAAGGTTGACTGGCCACATAGCGAATATTGTCGATAATAATCCCCGTTTCTTCTTGTACTTCACGCGCGACGCATTGCTCAAGGGTTTCTCCCACCTCTAAAAAACCGGCAATCACCGTATACATCCCACCGCGATGACGAGGGTGCTGAGCAAGTAAAATCTGATCATCTTTGCGAACCGCGACAATAATGCACGGAAAAATACGCGGATAATGTAAAGTGCGACATTCCTGACATTGCATCGCTAACTGATGATGATTGAGACGATTACGCCCACCACATTGTGAACAAAAACGCTGAGTTTGACTCATATGCCCATATTGAACCGCTTTGCTGGCGAGCAAAAATAGCGCTGAATCCATCGATAATAACGTCCGCAAATTCACCATTGGTAACTCATCAGCGATCTCTTGAGCATTTATCCAATAAACAGGGGCTTGGTTATGCTCACCAATCAATACCGCATACTCAATCGGTAATCGCCATTGCTGCGCACAACCAAAAGGGATGCTCCCATCAATGGTCCAGATCTCACTTCCTGAAACAACACACCAATAAGCGGCTTTTGCGTCACTGTTTTCTAACATACTCACTCCTGATTGCTTGCAGTTCAACCATTTTACTGGCAATCTAAATTCATACCAGAGTTTGTAGTCATTTGATTTTCAAACCTATAAATTCTCGTTAGGACAACAGGTTGTAGTACAACACTACAATGGGTGTGCAAGGAAAATCATCAATAAGATGATGAGATCATGAGGGCATGGTCATGCTAAATAAATTAAAGAAAACACAAGAGCAGTGGGGCGGATCCAGTGAAGTTATCGATCACTGGTTGGATAACCGTCAACACCTGATCGTTGAGTACTGCAAGCTTGCAGCACTACAGCCTTTAACTCCCGAATCCTCACTGAATGAGTTACCAGCGCCTAAAGCGTTGCACCGCTTTAGCCAAGAGCTGGTTGATTATATCTCCGAAGGCCATTTTAAAATTTATGATATGGTCATGCAAAAATGGCAAGCGACTGGTTTTAAAGCAACAGATGAAATCAACCAAACCTATGGAAAAATCGTCCAAACCAATGATGCCTTATTGGATTTTGCGGATAACTATGCCACTGTGGCTGATGACGATGATTTAGATAATCTCGATAATGATTTATCGGTGGTTGGTGAAGTGCTTGAGTCGCGGTTTGCGTCTGAAGATTACCTGATTCAATTAATAGCAGACAGCCTTGCTATCCCACCAGGCGCATAAGCAAGCGTGAGCTTTCGCTTTTCATCTAAGTAAATTGAGTGAAAGCAGCGCAACATAATTGACCTGAAAAATGAGTTAAAAAAAGGCACCCGAAGGTGCCTTTTTTGATCATGCGATACGATTACTCGTCCGATGAAAAGCCAGCATTCAATAGCGCAGCAAGATTGTCCGTCGCTTGTTCCGCTGACGTACCTTCTTTTTGAGCTAGACGCTTCGCTTGGCGATCTTGGTGATACGCAAAACCGGTACCGGCAGGGATCAAACGACCAACGATTACGTTCTCTTTCAGACCACGTAAATCATCACGTTTACCCGATACCGCTGCTTCAGTCAGTACGCGCGTTGTTTCTTGGAACGACGCTGCTGAAATAAACGATTCGGTTGCCAGAGAGGCTTTGGTAATACCTAATAGTTCGCGTTCGAAACGAGCAGGTTCTTTACCATCAGCTTCCAATAAACGGTTAGCAATCTTAACTTGAGCGTACTCAATTTGCTCACCAGGTAAGAATTCCGAATCACCTGAATGGGTGATGGTACACTTACGTAGCATCTGACGAACAATCGTTTCAATATGCTTATCGTTTATCTTAACGCCTTGCAGACGGTAAACTTCCTGAACTTCGTTAGCAATGTATGAAGTCACGGCGTGGATACCACGTAGACGCAGAATATCATGCGGTGACTCTGGACCATCAGCAATGACATCACCACGTTCAATACGCTCACCTTCAAACACGTTGAGCTGACGATGCTTAGGAATCATCTCTTCATACACATCACCGCTATCGCGAGTGATCAGTAGACGACGCTTACCTTTAGTCTCTTTACCGAATGAAACAGTACCCGTATGCTCAGCAAGAATCGCAGGCTCTTTCGGCTTACGCGCTTCAAACAAGTCAGCTACGCGTGGTAGACCACCGGTGATATCTCGGTTACCGCCAGATTTTTGTGGAATACGTGCTAACGTGTCACCGATGTTCACTTCTGCGCCATCTTCGATGTTCACAATCGCCTTACCAGGTAAGAAATATTGCGCTGGCATATCAGTACCAGGAATCAATACATCTTTACCTTTCGCATCAACCAGTTTAATCGCAGGACGCATATCTTTACCTGCGGCTGGACGAGCGGCGGCATCGGTAACTTCACTTGAAGACAGACCCGTTAGATCATCAGTTTGACGAGAAACGGTTACACCATCAATCATATCCACGAACTGGATACGACCAGCCACTTCAGTGATGATAGGTAGTGTGTGCGCTTCCCAGTTAGCAATAACTTCACCGGCGTCAACAGCATCGCCATCGGCTTTGCTTAATAACGAACCGTAAGGCAGTTTGTGCTTCTCTTTGGTACGACCAAATTCATCAATAATCGTCATCTCTGATGCACGCGAAGTGATCACCAGTTTACGATCTTTGTTGATTACGAATTTAGCGTTATGCAGCTTCACAGAACCTTTATTCTTCGCTTGAATACTGTTCTCTGCAGCGGCTGTTGATGCAGCACCACCGATGTGGAAAGTACGCATCGTTAACTGTGTACCTGGCTCACCGATAGATTGAGCCGCAATAACGCCGACGGCTTCACCTTGGTTAACCAAGTGACCACGAGCCAAGTCACGGCCATAACACAATGCACAACAACCAAAGTCAGCATCACAGGTTACGACAGAACGAACGCGGATACGGTCAACCGAGTTATCATTAATGATCTGACACCATTTTTCATCCAGTAAGGTATTACGTGGAATCAAGACTTCTTCAGTACCAGGCTTAATAATATCTTCTGCAACAACACGTCCAAGCGCTAACTCAGTCAGAGCAACTTTAACGTCACCACCCTCGATATGAGGCATCATATCAACGCCTTCATGGGTGCCACAGTCGTGTTCAGTAACCACTACGTCCTGTGCTACGTCAACCAAACGACGAGTCAGATAACCTGAGTTTGCCGTTTTCAATGCGGTATCGGCTAGACCCTTACGCGCACCGTGGGTTGAGATAAAGTACTGAAGTACGTTCAGTCCTTCTTTAAAGTTCGCGGTGATTGGCGTTTCAATGATCGAACCATCTGGACGAGCCATCAGACCACGCATACCCGCTAACTGACGAATCTGAGCCGCAGAACCACGTGCGCCTGAGTCGGCCATCATGTAAATGCTGTTGAAAGACTCTTGACGCTCTTCCTCACCATCACGGTTAATGACTAACTCAGAAGAGAGGTTTTCCATCATTGCTTTCGCAACGCGATCATTGGTTGACGCCCAAATATCGATCACTTTGTTATAGCGCTCACCGGCTGTCACTAGACCAGATTGGAACTGCTCTTGAATTTCGCGCACTTCTTCTTCTGCATCAGCAATTTCCGTGTATTTAGCCGCAGGAACAACCATGTCATCGATACCTACCGATACGCCAGACAATGCCGCATAAGCAAAACCGGTGTACATGATTTGGTCAGCAAAAATAACCGTGTCTTTCAGACCAAGCTTACGATACGCCTCGTTGAGCAAGTTAGAAATTTGCTTTTTACCTAACTTTTGGTTGACGATGCTATAAGGCAAGCCTGTCGGTACGATCTGCCACAACATGGCACGACCAATCGTTGTATCGACCAATTGGGTGTTAGTAGTGCTGTGACCATCTTCATCAACCACCGTTTCGGTAATACGTACTTTAACTCGCGCATGGAGTTCCGCGTTCTTAGTGCGATATGCCTTTTCAGCCTCTTCAGGGCCAGAAAGGTACATACCTTCACCTTTCGCATTGATCTTTTCACGAGTCATGTAATACAGACCCAATACAACGTCCTGAGAAGGAACGATGATCGGATCGCCCGATGCTGGCGACAGAATGTTGTTCGTCGACATCATCAGTGTACGCGCTTCAAGCTGTGCTTCTAGAGTTAGAGGCACGTGTACCGCCATTTGGTCACCATCGAAGTCCGCGTTATACGCCGCACACACGAGTGGATGCAACTGAATCGCTTTACCTTCAATAAGAACGGGCTCAAACGCTTGAATACCCAAACGGTGCAGTGTTGGTGCACGGTTGAGTAGCACTGGGTGTTCACGGATCACTTCATCCAAGATATCCCAAACGACGGCTTCTTCACGCTCAACCATCTTCTTAGCCGCTTTAATCGTCGTTGCTAGGCCACGAGTTTCAAGTTTGCTATAGATAAATGGTTTAAATAGTTCAAGTGCCATCTTCTTAGGAAGACCACACTGATGTAGACGTAAGTATGGACCAACGGTAATAACCGAACGGCCAGAGTAGTCTACACGTTTACCCAGTAGGTTCTGACGGAAACGACCTTGTTTACCCTTGATCATATCAGCAAGAGATTTCAGAGGACGCTTGTTAGAACCAGTAATAGCACGACCACGACGACCGTTATCTAATAGTGCATCCACCGACTCTTGTAACATACGTTTTTCGTTACGTACGATGATATCTGGTGCAGCAAGCTCAAGTAGACGCTTCAAACGGTTGTTACGGTTGATCACGCGACGATACAGATCGTTCAGATCCGACGTAGCAAAACGTCCACCATCTAGTGGAACGAGAGGGCGAAGATCTGGCGGCAGTACTGGCAAGACAGTCAGGATCATCCATTCAGGTTTGTTACCTGAAGAGAGGAACGCTTCAACCAATTTCAAACGTTTGGTCAATTTCTTACGCTTGGTTTCAGAGTTAGTCGTTTCTAACTCTTCACGCATTTGCTCTGTTTCAACCTGTAGATCCATTGAAGACAAAAGATCTTTAATTGCTTCTGCGCCCATCTTAGCGGTAAATTCATCACCCCACTCTTCAAGACGATCCAAATACTCTTCTTCTGTGAGCATTTGTCCTCTTTCAAGATCAGTCATGCCTGGCTCAGTCACCACGTACATTTCGAAGTAAAGAACACGTTCGATATCACGTAATGGCATATCCATCAGCAAACCGATACGAGACGGTAGTGATTTTAAGAACCAAATGTGTGCGACAGGTGAAGCCAGCTCGATGTGGCCCATACGGTCACGACGAACTTTAGTCTGGGTTACTTCAACGCCACACTTCTCACAAATCACACCACGGTGTTTCAGACGCTTATATTTGCCACAAAGACACTCGTAGTCTTTTACCGGACCAAAAATACGCGCACAGAAAAGACCATCACGCTCAGGTTTGAACGTACGATAGTTGATGGTCTCAGGTTTTTTCACTTCACCAAATGACCATGAACGGATCATATCTGGAGAAGATAGACCGATTTTGATTGCATCAAATTCTTCGGTCTTATGCTGTGCTTTTAGAAAGTTTAATAAGTCTTTCACAATCAGCTCCTGTAAGGAGTTAAAAGGGCCCGCCGCTTAATGTAGCGAGCGCCTTCCTACCAGAAAACCAGTTAGGTCCCCCAAAGGGGAACCTTAAGGTTTACTCTTCGTCTTCTAGCTCGATGTTGATACCTAGCGAGCGAATCTCTTTCAACAATACGTTGAACGATTCAGGCATACCAGGTTCCATCGCGTGGTTACCGTCTACAATGTTCTTATACATCTTCGTACGGCCGTTAACGTCATCAGACTTAACGGTAAGCATTTCTTGTAACGTGTAAGCGGCACCGTAGGCTTCTAGTGCCCACACTTCCATCTCACCAAAACGCTGACCACCGAACTGTGCTTTACCACCCAGAGGTTGCTGAGTAACCAAGCTATAAGAACCAGTTGAACGGGCATGCATCTTATCATCCACTAAGTGGTTCAATTTCAGCATGTACATATAACCAACCGTAACCGGACGCTCAAAGGCATCTCCCGTACGACCATCAAACAGAGTTAACTGTCCTGAAGTCGGCAGGTCGGCCAATTGCAACATCTCTTTAATAGACGCTTCATTCGCACCATCAAAGACTGGAGTCGCAACCGTTAAGCCATTGCGTAGGTTATTGGCTAAAGTACGCACTTCATCATCAGATAAAGCCGCGATGTCAACCGACTGACGAGTCTCGCCAAGGTCGTAAACCTTTTGTAGGAACTCACGCAGCTTCGCTAGCTCTTGTTGTTCCTTGATCATCTGGTTGATCTTATCGCCGATACCTTTGGCCGCGAGACCTAAGTGAACTTCTAAGATCTGACCGATGTTCATCCGCGATGGTACACCTAGTGGGTTCAGTACGATATCGACTGGCTGACCATTCTCATCATACGGCATGTCTTCCACAGGATTGATCTTCGAGATAACACCTTTGTTACCATGACGACCCGCCATCTTATCACCCGGCTGGATGCGACGCTTAACCGCTAAGTAAACTTTTACGATCTTAAGAACGCCAGGTGCTAAATCATCACCTTGAGTGATCTTGCGACGTTTAGTTTCAAACTTCTTATCAAAGTCAGCTTTTAGCTCATCCCACTGCTCAGCAAGCTGTTCAAGTTGGTTTTGTAGCTCCTCGTCTTCCAAGGTTTGCTCTAACCATTTCTTGCGCTCAATAGAATCAAGCTTCGCGTCCGAGTAACCACCAGCAACAAGTACAGAACGAACACGTGCTAATAGACCACCTTCAAGAATCTGGAACTCTTCAGTTAGGTCTTTTTTAGCTTCTTTCAGCTGCATGTGCTCAATTTCAAGCGCACGCTTGTCTTTCTCTACACCATCGCGAGTGAAAACTTGTACGTCAATAACCGTACCAGCCACTGAATTTGGAACGCGTAATGAGGTATCTTTAACGTCAGAAGCTTTCTCACCGAAGATAGCACGTAATAGCTTCTCTTCTGGAGTGAGCTGAGTTTCACCTTTTGGTGTTACTTTACCCACAAGGATGTCGCCACCCTTAACTTCTGCACCGATATAAACGATACCTGACTCATCAAGTTTAGATAATGCCGCTTCACCAACGTTGGGAATATCCGCCGTGATCTCTTCGGCACCAAGCTTAGTATCACGAGCCACACAAGACAGTTCTTGAATGTGGATGGTGGTAAAGCGGTCATCTTGAACAACGCGCTCTGAAACTAAGATTGAGTCTTCGAAGTTATAACCGTTCCAAGGCATGAACGCGATACGCATGTTCTGGCCTAGTGCTAGCTCACCTAAATCAGTAGATGGGCCATCTGCCAATACATCACCACGCCCCACAGGTTCACCAGGCATCACACAAGGACGCTGGTTAATACAGGTGTTTTGGTTCGAACGGGTATATTTGGTTAAGTTATAGATATCAATACCAGCTTCGCCAGGAATTAACTCTTCTTCATTAACCTTAACCACGATACGAGATGCATCAACCGACTGGATAACACCGCCACGATTCGCAACCACAGTTACACCAGAGTCAACAGCTACATTGCGCTCAATACCCGTACCAACAAATGGCTTTTCAGCACGTAGTGTCGGTACTGCTTGACGTTGCATGTTTGCACCCATCAAAGCACGGTTCGCATCATCGTGTTCTAGGAACGGAATCAAAGATGCAGCTATCGATACCACTTGGTTAGTCGCAACGTCCATGTAATCAACATGTTCGCGCGGGTGAAGACCTGATTCACCTTTCTGACGAGCAGTGATCAGTTCATCAGCAAAACGGCTATCATCAGTAAGCTTGGCGTTTGCCTGAGCAATAACAAATTGGCCTTCTTCAATCGCTGATAAATAATCAACTTCATCAGTCACAACACCATCGACAACTCGACGGTATGGTGTTTCAAGGAAGCCATATTCATTACAACGAGCAAAAGCAGACAAAGAGTTGATTAGACCGATGTTTGGACCTTCTGGTGTTTCGATTGGACATAAACGACCATAGTGGGTTACGTGTACGTCACGAACTTCGAAACCAGCACGTTCACGAGTCAAACCACCCGGACCTAAAGCAGAAATACGACGCTTATGCGTGACTTCTGATAGCGGGTTGTTCTGATCCATAAACTGAGACAGTTGTGAAGAACCAAAGAATTCTTTTACTGCAGCAGAAATTGGTTTGGCATTGATCAAGTCTTGTGGCATCACGTTATCGAGATCGCCTAAGCTTAGACGCTCTTTTACTGCGCGTTCAACACGGACTAGACCAACACGGAATTGGTTTTCTGCCATTTCGCCAACACTACGAATACGACGGTTACCAAGATGGTCGATATCATCAACCTCCCCTTTACCGTTACGAATCGCGATTAGCTTTTTCATCACTTCGATGATATCAGTTTCATCGAGTGTGCCTTGCTCTTCTGCGTCTGTACGCTCAATAGAACTATTGAACTTCATACGACCTACGGTTGATAAGTCATAACGCTCAGGAGAGAAGAATAAACTTTCGAATAGCGCTTCAGCCGCTTCTTTCGTTGGCGGCTCGCCAGGGCGCATCATGCGGTAGATTTCAACTAACGCCGAAATTCGGTCAGAGGTACTGTCAACACGTAGTGTTTCAGACATGAACGGACCGTTATCAAGATCGTTAGTAAAGAGAACTTCCAGCTTTTTGTAACCCGCTTGAGATAAATGAGCGAGTACTTCCAAAGTAACTTCTTGGTTAGCGGCAAGGATCACTTCACCCGTCGCTTCATTGATGTAGTCTTTGGCTGAAATCTTGCCGACAATATAATCAACAGGAACTTCAATAAAACTGACTTCATCTTTTTCAAGCTGACGAATATGACGCGCAGTGACACGACGACCTTTTTCGACATAAACCTTACCATTAGATTCAATATCAAACGTTGCCGTTTCACCACGTAAACGTTCAGGCACCAACTCCATCATCAGAGTTTGGTCTTTGACTTCAAACTTCACTTTGTCAAAGAAGGTGTCTAGAACTTGTTCTGTGGTTTTACCTAGCGCACGCAAAATAATTGACGCAGGCAGCTTACGACGACGGTCAATACGTACGTATAGGTTATCTTTAGGATCGAACTCAAAGTCGAGCCATGAACCACGGTAAGGGATCACGCGTGCGTTATAAAGCACTTTACCAGAAGAGTGGGTTTTACCCTTATCGCTGTCGAAGAACACGCCTGGGCTTCGGTGCAGCTGGGATACGATAACCCGCTCAGTACCATTAATGACAAAGGTACCATTATCTGTCATGAGTGGAATTTCACCCATGTAGACTTCTTGTTCTTTAATATCTTTAACCGTGCCTGCTGGCGCGTCTTTGTCAAAGATCACTAGGCGTAATTTTACGCGTAGAGGTTTAGAATAAGTTACACCACGGATTTGACATTCTTTAACGTCAAAAACTGGCTCACCAAGACGGTAGCTAACGTATTGCAGCTCTGAATTGCCGTTGTAGCTCTGGATTGGAAATACAGAACGAAAAGCAGCTTCAAGACCGTATTGCCCTTCTGGATCCTGTTCGATAAATTTTTCGAACGAATCAAGCTGGATCGATAGCAGGTATGGAATGTCCAATACTTGTGGACGAGTACCAAAGTCCTTACGGATGCGCTTTTTCTCGGTATAAGAGTAAACCATGGGGTTCCTCAGCTCGCTGATAAGTGACCCAAACTGTCCGCCTTTATTAAAAGGGGTAGGACAGTGACTAAATCGCTGTTTACTGTAGTGGCATCTCGTATCGTTATGATTTAGATGCTTTTTGCAAGAATATGGAACGCTTAAACAGCGGGAAAATTCGTCCATACCCTACAGCGCAAAAAGGCTGGTGGTCAATAAACCACCAGCCATTAGCCTTTCGGCTAAGGAATTAAGTAATAATTACTTAACTTCAACAGTTGCACCAGCTTCTTCTAGCTGAGCTTTAAGAGCGTCAGCTTCAGCTTTGTCGATGCCTTCTTTTAGAGGTGCTGGAGCGCCGTCAACTAGAGCTTTAGCTTCTTTTAGGCCAAGACCAGTTGCGCCACGTACTGCTTTGATTACAGCAACTTTGTTTGCGCCAGCAGCAGTTAGAATTACGTCGAATTCAGTTTGCTCTTCAACTTCAGCAGCAGCAGCGCCGCCAGAAACTACTGCAGCTGCAGCAGAAACACCGAACTTCTCTTCCATAGCAGAGATAAGTTCAACAACTTGCATTACAGACATTTCTGCAATAGCGTCTAGGATTTGCTCGTTAGTAATAGACATAACAATTCTCTTTTAAGTCAACAATAAGTTTATTTAGCAACCAATAAAAAGCAAGGCAATTAAGCCGCTGTAGCTTCTTTTTGATCGCGGATAGCAGCGATAGTACGCGCCAGCTTGCCAGCAGAAGCTTCTTTCATGCACATCATTAGGCGTGCAATTGCTTCGTCGTAAGTTGGTAGTGTCGCTAGTACTTCAGCGTCAGTAATTACGCCTTCAAATGCAGCTGCTTTGATCTCAAATGCTTTGTTCTCTTTAGCGAAGTCTTTAAAAAGACGTGCTGCAGCACCTGGGTGCTCGTTAGAGAATCCGATCAAAGTAGGACCTACGAATACGTCTTTCAGACATTCGTAAGCTGTGCCTTCTACAGCGCGACGTGCTAGAGTATTACGAACAACTCTCAGGTAAACACCCGCTTCACGCGCTTGTTTACGTAGAGAAGTCATCGCGCCTACTTGAACGCCACGAGAGTCAGCAACAACTGCAGAAAGTGCACCACTGGCCGCTTCGTTGACTTCAGCAACAATTGCTTTTTTGTCTTGAAGATTTAAAGCCATCTTGGATTGCTCCTGGTTGTCGTTACACCACTCACTATTATCACAACAGTGAGAGATTATTAGGTGCAGTCCCAGAAGAAAGGTAACTTATAAAAATAAGAGCTTTCTGTCAGTTCGGGCACCATCTACGTAGGTTTTATTAAGTTATCTAACTGATAACGCCTACGGTCTTGGACGGAGACTGTGTCATAGTTCAAAGAACCAAAGTTCAGCCCCAACCACAAATATTAGGCGCAAAATTATACATAAATTTCGCGCCTAAGCAAAGGAATTATATTTTAGTGTTCAGCGTCAACTGATCAACAGCAACACCTGCACCCATCGTCGTAGAGATGCTTACTTTCTTCACGTAAGTACCTTTCGCTGATGATGGTTTTGCTTTCTTAAGCGCAACAAGCAGAGCTTCTAAGTTCTCTTGCAGTTGGTTAGCTTCGAAAGTCACTTTGCCGATAGTGCTGTGGATAATACCGTTCTTGTCATTACGGTAACGAACCTGGCCTGCTTTCGCATTTTTTACTGCTTCAGCAACGTTAGGAGTTACAGTACCAACTTTCGGGTTTGGCATTAGACCACGAGGACCAAGAATGGTACCCAATTGACCAACAACACGCATTGCATCTGGAGAAGCAATCACAACGTCGAAGTTCATTTCACCTTTTTTCACTTGCTCAGCAAGATCTTCCATACCCACTAGGTCTGCACCAGCAGCTTTAGCCGCTTCAGCATTAGCACCTTGAGTGAATACTGCAACGCGAACGTCACGACCAGTACCGTGTGGTAGTACAGTTGCACCACGTACGTTTTGGTCAGATTTACGAGCATCGATACCGAGGTTCACAGCAACATCTACAGATTCAACAAATTTAGCTGTCGCTAGTTCTTTAAGAAGAGCAACTGCTTCGTTGATTTCGTATTCTTTTGTTGCGTCAACTTTTTCACGAATTGTACGCATGCGCTTAGTTAATTTTGCCATGATCTTAACCCTCTACCACTAGGCCCATTGAACGAGCAGTACCCGCAATAGAACGTTTCATCGCTTCAATATCAGCACCAGTCATATCAGCAGCTTTTAGTTCTGCGATTTCTTGGATTTGTGCGTCAGTGATCGTACCCACTTTTTCAGTGTTTGGACGACCAGAACCAGACTTAAGGCCAGCCGCTTTCTTAAGTAGAACTGCTGCAGGAGGAGTCTTAGTGATGAACGTAAAAGAACGGTCGCTGTATACAGTGATAACAACTGGAGTTGGTAGACCTTTCTCCATTGATTCTGTTTTTGCGTTGAACGCTTTACAGAATTCCATGATGTTAACACCTTTTTGACCTAGAGCAGGACCAACTGGTGGACTTGGGTTTGCCATACCAGCTGCAACTTGCAACTTGATATAAGCTTCAACTTTCTTAGCCATGATATTTCCTAATGATTGGGTGCAAACGCTAATATATTTATCAGCTCCCCAGTTTTACATAATGCCCGTAAAAAGGCGCGAAATTATAATCTTATCTCACGCTTTTCACAAGACTTAAATAGATGCTATTTTAGTCAAGTTTTTCTACTTGACCAAATTCGAGTTCAACTGGCGTTGCACGACCAAAGATAGAGACAGACACTTTCAGGCGACTTTTATCGTAATCGGTCTCTTCTACCGTACCATTGAAATCAGCAAATGGACCCTCTGTAACACGGACCACTTCACCAACCTCAAACATCGTTTTCGGACGTGGAGCTTCACTCGCTTTTTCTAAACGGTTCAAGATCGCATCGGCTTCTTTATCAGTAATTGGTGCTGGTCTATCCGAAGTGCCACCAATGAAGCCCATTACACGAGGAACACTACGTACCAAATGCCATGACTCATCATTCATAACCATTTGTACCAGCACGTAACCTGGGAAGAATTTACGTTCGCTCTTGCGACGTTGGCCTGCGCGCATCTCCACCACTTCTTCCGTTGGAACCAGCACTTCACCAAAGTGCTCTTCCATCGCATGCATTTTTATATGCTCACGAAGTGATTGAGCGACACGACCTTCAAACCCAGAAAAGGCTTGAACGACATACCAGCGTTTTTTTGGAGCTTCACTCATGTATTAAACCCTCTATACTCCAGTCACAAAAGACACTAGACGAACCATAATTCCATCAATGCCCCAAAGTGCTAAAGCCATTACAATACTTACAGCTAACACGATTAATGTTGTTTGCATGGTTTCTTGACGCGTAGGCCACACCACTTTACGAACCTCCATCCGAGATTCGCGTGCAAAAACAATCGCAGCTTGACCTTTTACTGTGGTTGCCGCAACGCCAAGAGCGCCGGCAATTAACACAATGACACCTGCAGCACGTGCGACTACAGACCACTCACCATACAGGTAATTACCTACAACAGCAGCGGCCAACAATACGAAGGTAATGACCCACTTCAACGTATCTAGCGCATTTGAGCTATCAGGAGTTTCAGCATTATTAGCTTTCATAAACCAACCTGTCACAAGTCTTACTATAGACGACAACAGCCCCGCTGTTGCAGGGCAAATCCATTTCATCAGCTACACGGCTGATATACTGATTTTGACCAAGAAATAGTCTCGGCCCCTAAATTTCATGCTAGCGCTTGATGATAAAACAAACAAAGTGACTAACTGTGTAGAAAAAGGGCATCAAATGATGCCCTTTTTGCTACTGGATAGTCAAATCATTCTTCACAGAAACTGTGATTAAGCGATAACTTTAGCTACAACACCAGCGCCTACTGTACGGCCACCTTCACGGATAGCAAAACGTAGACCTTCGTCCATCGCGATTGGTGCAATTAGCTCTACAACCATCTTGATGTTGTCGCCTGGCATTACCATCTCTACGCCTTCTGGTAGAGAAATGTCACCAGTTACGTCCGTTGTACGGAAGTAGAAC
>NZ_WXWK01000161.1:0-26341 GCF_009904835.1 Vibrio sp. V33_P6A3T137
TCATCGTAGGCTTAATGACACTGCCACTACTTTACTAACCCTTTGTTAAAAAAAGAAAACAATAAAAAACACATATAAAAAAGGACACTAGGTGTCCTTTTTTATATGTGTTTTTTATTGGCATCAGTAACAGATAAACCGAACGATAGCGCTAGCCTTGCTTAACTTATCGATACGGTTTAATTTTATTAATCGACAGCATAAGTCTCTAATCTAAAGCGCAAGATTCAGTCTCTGTACTAGCTCTTGGGTAAAAAGTGGGGGAAAAACTTAGATAACTCATCCCAATGCAGGTAATAAAACGTTACTGCCGCCATCGTCATTAATAACATCAGCATCACAGCAACACGCCAAATAAAGCGCCCACTACGTGGAGCGAGTTCTTTTTCACACTGAAGACACGCAAGTAAAAACGCTTTCCTATCCGGCAAATGAAAATGATCTTCATGGACAATTTTATTGCGAATCGTAGCGATGTATCTCAGCTTTTCAATAATGTCATGCGGTAAACGCTCCTCGCAGCTAGAAATCAACTGATGCAAACCTTTACCTTGAGCATGATAATGCTGACGCAATAAGGTCTCTAATCTTCTCGTTCGTAATACGACTTGTTCTATCTCGGACATGTCTGCCTCCTTGCTTATACCTTTGCTACTTGAAGCTGCAACGGTGTTGGCTACGGTCGTTTACCCCAATCATAGAGTCTGTCTATGCTCATGGGGACTCACTTGCCGCCTACCTGCAACTCCAAGTGGTTTGGGTATACACTACCACGATCCTATTGTTACCGATCGTAAAACGTGGCACGACTGAATTGTCGCGCCAGAAAAAATCTCACCGCCAAAATGTGAACTCAACCGAAAAATCTTGTTGCTTAATGCTGAGTTAATCACGCAATTTCGCTTCACTCCCCCTAAAGTCAACCACTTCGGTAAACTCAGTCTTCACTCTTTGTCTTTGGCTACTATCGAGCCCCGTCATGAGTTTAGCTCAGCGGTTTTTCCGGAGAATATAATGTCACCTTCTCTGTTACTTATCGTAACTATACTGGCCCTATTATTCATTGGCTTATGGTTATTTAGTCGTTTTTTTCGTCAACATGTTCAAGGTGAAAATGCCCCTGAACGTACCGCCTTCGTCACCGTTTTAGACAAACAAATCGTGGTCATAGATAACCCACTTCCCGAACAAGAGGAACAAGAATATTGGATTTATGTCCAAAAAGGGACATTGGGCCCGAAACGAGAATTTCAAATTGGCCCGCATTACTACCACGCTTTAAATCCAGGCGATCAAGGCATACTGACCTACCAAGGACGAAAATTTCTCCACTTTGCTTTGAAAACTTAAGGCAGTAACCAACGAGTGGCTGTCGACCTTGATAAAGCATAACTGGTGAGTAATGCCCCCGCGCCACTCAATAATACCCAAAGTGGGATGACCCATAAGGGATGGCCGTCATACCATGCGTAAGTTTTCATTGGCCATAGGAAAATCGGATGCAATAAATAAATGCCCAAACTGTGCTGGCTGATGATCACTACCCAACGCTGCACTGCACTTGGTAATCTTTCAGCTAATGAGCGACACAACACAAAGACCATGATCGCCGCAGCAACGACATTAAGCGTTTTATACGATAACCAACGCCCAACCGTATACCGCCCGTGTATGAGACTCAATTCCAGTACCGCTTGGACCGTCATATACAGTGCAAACGAGCCCAGAATGACAACTAATAATAGACTAAAAGACGATAGCCGCAGCTTTTGGTACAGCAGGTAACCTAGAGGCAAATAACCGCTATAGAGCCAAATCTCATGACTCCATGGCCCGTCAATACCAAATAAGTACAAGCCTGTTGTAATTAACCATATCGTCACCAAACTGTACCAAAAGCCATCATCGACTCGATTGACTAACCAATGTAAACAAGGAATAAGTAAATACAGCGGGATAAAATAGTAAAAGAAGCCTAAATGGTAATAGGTCTCTTGATGAGGGCTATCAATCAACGTTTGTTTTACTACGTTGAGGTCAAATCCGCGAATACTCCAGCCGCTTAAGTAAGCGTAAAACAGCGACCAAATCACAAAGGGAACCACCACTTTGCCTAATCTTCGCTGAAGGTAATAGCGTAACTCAAATGGCCTTGGGTCGCTCAGCATCAAGGCGCCAGAAATCATAATAAAAATTGGTACAGCCCAGCGACTAAGGCCATTAATCGTCACCGCACTGATCCATTGTGGATCAGCAATGGTCCCCATCATCGGCCGATAAGGCGCTAAGACATGGATCGCAATAACCGCAATAGCAGCAACACAACGCAACAAATCAAAAAAAATCACTCGCTTAGTCATAACATGCTCTAGAGGTGGTGAATAAGCAACAATCCCGCTTCCCCTAAAGCATAGACTGATGAGTTTAGAGTTATCCCCAATAAGAATATAACCATAACAAATGGATTTCAAAGAGAGGTAAAAATAAAGCCAATCGTCTGTCAATGGTGAGTTCATCAATCAAAGCGCAACCAACTTCCATCGGTTTAACCTATTAAAACAATACCCACAACCCATTTTCTTAACACCTCATCGGGCGATAACATAGCTTCAAGGTTTGCAAAACAGCAAAGTAAAGTCTTGTTATCGATTACCATCGATCGTTATAAAAATATTAATGAGGTGAGTGTATGAAAACCAATCTTATCGGCCTAGACAGTCATCAAAGCCAGCAACTCGCTGCATCCTTAAACCAGTTATTGGCTAATTACCAAGTGCTGTACATGAACACTCGTGGTTACCATTGGAATATCAAAGGCAAAGCTTTTTTTGAATTGCACAGTAAATTTGAAGAGATTTACACCGATCTACAAGCCAAAATTGATGAGTTAGCCGAACGCATCTTAACGCTCGGCGCTCAGCCCTTGCACAGTTTTAGCGCCTATTTACATGCCACGGAAATTGCAGAACACACTAACGCCACAGATAGTCAAACGACCATGCAAGGGCTGGTGAACGGCTTTGGTGCATTAATTACTCAGCAACGCGCGATCCTCGCATTTGCCGCTGAAGTCGGCGATGAAGGCACCAGCGCGCAAATGGGTGACTACATTCGCGAGCAAGAAAAACTGGTCTGGATGCTTAACGCTTGGCTGCAATAAACCGAAGTCGCCGCTTAAACAGATCACGATTACTGAATCATTAAACCATCCATAAATAATCACCACCCTTTTGACCGGCGCGTATTCCCTCCCCAAAGACAAGGATGAATAAGCGCACGGTCTTTTTTATTGGCGGATCCAATCCATCAACAAAGTGAATGGGTGCACTACTAATATTGTCATGCCTTTATACAAACGATTTGGCGTTGCAGGTAGGCATTGCAATTCTGGTTGACTGGCTTATGCTAGCCAAGTCGGTCCTTTGCAGACGGCACCTCATCATCCATAGATTAGATAAGCTCATGCCAAACTCTTATACTCAAGAAGCCCAGTTTCAATACGCGATGCAGCACGATATCGCACCATGTTGGCAATCTCGTCAGCAAGGTTATCACCTGACGCTTGATAATAAACGGCTCTATTGGTGCTCGCTTACCGCTGCGCAGCATAATAAAGTGATTATCATTGTTAATGGCCGTATTGAGTCTGCGTGTAAGTATCAAGAACTCTTCTATGACTTATTTCACCAAGGGTATGATATTTACTCTTTTGATCATCGAGGCCAAGGACTGTCAGAGCGACTTATTGCTGACCCACAAATGGGCTATGTCGAGCAGTTTGATGATTATGTACGGGATATGGATGAACTTATCACTAGGTTTCCACTGCAAAACTACACGCAACGCTATCTGTTGGCTCACTCAATGGGCGGCGCCATTACCACACGCTACTTAGAAAGTTATCCAAACCACCCTTTTGATGCGGTTGTACTTAGCGCCCCCATGCTGGGGATCAATATGCCTTGGCAGTTGCGGCCAATCGCCTTCACTCTGACCAAGCTGCTCAGTGCTACCTATGCGACTCCCCATTACGCTCCCGGCTATGGCGCTTATCTGCCAAAACCTTTTGCCACTAACCAACTTACCCACAGCGCTGTTCGCTACCAATGGTTTCGTGAGCTGTATGAACAACAGCCACAACTAAAATTGGGGGGACCAAGTGCACATTGGGTTTGGCAAAGCCTACTGGCGATTAAACGTTGCTTTACAGAGATGAAAAGTATTCGTCTCCCCTTGTTATTGCTGCAAGCAGGACAAGATACGATTGTCAGTAATCACGCTCAAACTCGCTTCATGACGCAATTAGCACGCACCAATCCTCAAGCCAAGATCGAGATTATTGATGGCGCAAGGCATGAGTTACTGTTTGAAAGCGATCATTACCGCACTCCCGTGTTAGATAAAATCCTGGCTTTTTTTGCACAGCATTCCCAATAATGACCACGCATTGCCAATAGAGGAAAAGAACCCGTTCTAGGTTTACCCTCTTTTGGACAATCATTTTCACTTACACTAGTCTGCCACAGTTATGCCTTGGCATTTTAGCAGTACAACGAGGGTTTTATGACCACTGAACAAACAACACCGGTACGTATTGTCGCTTCCGATCTCGATGGCACCTTGTTAGCGCCTAACCATCAATTAAGTGAAATCACCAAGCAGACGCTGCACGCTCTTCATCAACAAGGTTTTACTTTCGTATTTGCTACCGGACGACATCATATTGATGTTGCTGGCATTCGTGAAATTGCTGGCATCCCTGCCTATATGATCACCTCAAATGGCGCTCGTGTGCATGATCAGCATGACAAAGAACTGTACAGTAAAAATGTACCTGCAGAGTTAGTCCAAGCGATCATCGATCTGGTCAAACACGATGACGATATTTATGTGCATATTTATCGCGATGACGACTGGTTACTCAATCGTGAAGATGAAGTACTGCGCCATTTCCACGAAGACTCCGGCTTTACTTATCAAGTCTTTGACGTCAATGCAGCCCCGAATCAAGGCGTCGCTAAAATCTTCTTCACTAATACCAAACAAGATCATGAGCAGCTCGTCCACTACGAAAACTTAATTAACCAACATTTCGCCGGACAGCTGAGTGTCGCTTTCTCAACCCCTTGGTGTTTAGAAGTGATGGGAGCGGAGGTATCGAAAGGCGAAGCGCTACAAGCGATTGCTCAATCTCTAGGCTTAACACTGGAACACTGTATCGCGTTTGGTGATGGCATGAACGATGTGGAAATGCTCTCAATGGCAGGTAAAGGATTAGTGATGGGAACGGCACATGAAAAAGTATTTCGCGCCTTACCCAATAACACCGTTATCGGCAGTCACGCCGACGACGCCGTCGCTCATTACCTACAGCAGCACTTACTGGGTCATAACCAACAATAGCTGTCAACAAACCACGTGAAGTCAAACAAAAGGGGATAATCACGCCTAACTCTGGTTGTGTTCATCCCCTTTATAACTCGCTCCAAAAGAAATCAATAAACAATATCAACCCTTCACCACTTCTTGAGCGATGATCGCTTGCCACTCTGACTCGCTGAGTGGCATCACCGATAACCGATTCCCTTTTTTCACCAAAGGCAATGCCGCCAGTTCCTGCAGTAGTTTTAGCTCTGACAGTGGGATCAAACGTTGAGTTTTACGTACAAACTCAACATCAACCATCAACCAACGCGGTGACTCTGGGCTCGATTTAGGGTCGAAATACGCGCTGTTGGCATCAAATGCAAAATGATCAACATAAGCTTCCCGTACCACTTGCGCAATGCCCGCCACACCAATATTCTGACAAGATGAATGATAAATCAGCACCTTATCACCTTCTTTGACAGCATCGCGTAGCCAATTTCTTGCCTGATAATTGCGTACCCCTTCCCAAGGCGAAACCTTTTGTGTTCGTAAAGTGTCAATAGAGAAGGTATCCGGTTCAGTTTTAAACAACCAATATGCCATAATGAAGCCCTATATTTTTGTATGTTCTGCCACGAGGAAGAGAGAACATGAAGCAGCTAACCACACTAGCCGCCCTTTTTGCGCTGCTTGCTATCCAAGCGTGTTCATCACCGCCACCTGAGCAATCAGCGGTGGCGCCAAGCTCAGAGCCGATCCCTGCGACTCTCGATAACCCTGCCAGTGTAAAAATGCAAACCTTTATCCTGCGTGGCGAAGTCGTTCTCGGCCCAGATGTCAGCTCATTAACCCCTTGTGATAGCAATAACCAGTATTGGTTAGACTTATCACCGGAACTCAAACAACAAGCGAGAGCAGTGGCTCATCAACCTTATCAAGCTCTCTATGGTGAGGTCATCGGTTATCTGATGCCACCGAGTCAAACGGGATTTAATGGTGATTATACCGCACGCTTTGTCGTCCAGCAGATCAACCAACTGAGCGCAGAAAACCCTCAGCGCTGCCAGCATCCCTCACGTCCGACCCGCGCTTTTGGTACGGAACCGTTTTGGTCCATTCAATTCACGCCTCAAGGGCTAGAATTTCAGCCTTTAGGCGGCGATAAACAGCATTTTATGATTGAGAATAGCCAACTGTCGACTCAGCAACGTCATTATCAGTTTCCAGAAGGCCAGCTCAGTTTAGTGCGTGCCGTTTGCTCCGATAACATGAGTGACACGCTTTACAGTTGGCGATCAACCTTAACTTTATCCGCAACCACTTATCAAGGCTGTGCAACATTGAGCAACGTCGATACCACGCAAACTTGGGCGGGTACCTACTTTGCAAGTGCCAGTGATCAACGCGGATTTGGCGTCACGCTAGAGCTGAACGCTGATCACAGTGCCATCACACGTTATCGTTATTTGAGTGGCGAACGGGAACTGGTTGAAAAAGGTTATTGGCAACAGCTCAATCCTAAGCAAGTGCAAGTAGTCATGACCCACCATCAACAGCAATACTTATTATCAGAACGGATTTACACCCGTGATGGCTTCCAGTTGCATGCTGATAAAGAAAAAATTGGCCACCAAGTCTATCCGATTAGTGAAGGGGGCCTGACGCTCTTTCAAGCCAAAAGCGTCACTGACGAGCAAGCGACCTTTCATCGACCAACCTTAAATGACCGTCCGCAGTCTATCCCCTCTCGCGGTGATTATGATGAGCAAGTCGACCAAGCGATCAAACGCTATTTTGCTCTGCACAAGACCGACCCAAGTCATGTCCATTATCGCTGGTTGAAGTACGACTTAAATGGCAACCAAACACCAGAGTTGCTCGTTCAACTGGACTGGTGTCAGCAAGATCAATGCACCTTACTGATTTTCGAGCAAAAAGCCGGTGAGTGGCGTTTTAACAGCCGTATCAATCAGGTCGCCACGCCTTTTCAACTCGGTAAGCTCGCTCATCATGGCTGGCAAGATCTGATTTTACCTCTCAGACGTGATCAGCAAACCCAGCATTATCAATTAGCCTATAATGGCATCAGCTATCCGGTCACCACTCGCGACGCTCAACCGGCGCAAACAACACAGATCAGCGGTGTCACACTGTTTGCCGATGGATTAGCACCCAAAAGTGGAGTGCAATTATAATGGCTTGCTTAGAATGTGGTCTCGAATGGCAATGTCTTTGCTCTGCGGTTCCATCGCTCACCGGCCCATTAGCCCTCTCGTTACTAACGCATGAAAATGAGTATCAACGTGAGACCAATACGGGTCGCTGGCTGGTTAAAGCCTTGCCCGATTGCGCAGACTATCTCTGGCAGCGACGCACGCCGCCCCCAGCCTTGCTCGAACGCCTCAATGATCCAGGCTATTACTCGCTGTTAATTTACCCCAGTGAGCACAGTGAGCCTGTCGAGCAGCATCTGCAACATGCACAAGATAACGGGCAAATCCCTCACTTTATTGTCTTAGATGGCACTTGGCAGGAAGCGAAAAAAATGCTGCGTAAAAGTGCATGGTTAACGCTACCGCATGCCCATTTAACGACCATGCAAACCTCTCACTACCAGCTAAGGCGTAACCAGCAAACGGGACATTTATGCACCTTAGAGGTAGCCAGTGAATTGCTCAAGCACATCCACCAACCTGAGCAAGCGCAGGCATTGACCGATTTTCTCGACACATTTATGAAAACCCTACAGGCCGACAAAAGTGGCCATCGATTACGCGAGCACTCGCTGACGTAAGCGCACAGGCTGACCTAAGTAAAAACCTTGCAGGTAATCAACGCCCATGTCTTCGCTTATCTGACAGACGGTTTGGTTATGGACAAATTCAGCCACCGTTTTGGCATTCAAAACTTGGCAAAGTTTGATCAATTGCTGAGCAATTTTACGCTGCTTAATATCTTGATCGATATTACAAATTAAGCTGCCATCTAGCTTAATGACTTGCGGCTCTAATTTAATAATCTCGTCAATATTCGAGTAACCACTGCCAAAATCGTCAACAATAATTCGCACGCCTAAACGCTTAAAGTGCTCACATACTTCAATCATCTGGCCATAATCTTTAATCTGTTCATTTTCGAGCACTTCTAACCCCACTCGCGATGGATCAGCCAGCGATTTCACGGCTTCCTCAAGACGCAGTAGCGTGCGTTCACTCATTAAATCTTGCGGAGAGAGATTAATAGAAAATGCTTCATGACGATCACGCATGATATCAAAGGTGCTTTTTATCATTTGCCGACTTAAGCGCGTGTAAAGATGACTGCCTTCGATGATCGGCAAAAATCGTCCTGGTAGAATAATCTCCCCGTCGTCTTCAATGCGCACCAAACACTCATAAGAAGCCAGTTGATGAGAATGAGCATGTACAATCGGCTGGCCGTACACCAACACATTATTATCCAAAACCGCCCGGCTCACACAGGATAACCAGCCCAATCGTTTTTGACGTAATTCATCTTGAGCACGTAATCGCGTCGCACTGCAAAAATGCCGGTTGCGCTGAAAGGCATGTCGACGTGCTTCAATCGCGCGTAGCAATAAATCATCCGCATCTTCAGCCGGAAATTCTTTACGGCTGACTAATCCCGCGCACAACGAAACAGAAACATAATCCACTTCCGGTAAACCATAAGGTTCAAAATTAACATGCTCAAGCTGCTCAACAAATTGCGAAAACAGACGATGAATCTCTTCTTCATCGCGATCAGCGCTAAACACCGTCGCCCACTCGCCAACACCAATCGCATACAGTGAACTCAGGCCTGGCAGATGTACCGTCAGGTAATCTTGGAAATGGCCGGTTAAATCAACCAATAACTGATCACCAACTTGATAACCGTATTTTTCATTAATCTGATGGAAGTTGGTCAATTTTAGCGCGAGTAAATGTTCACCATTCACCATCTGTAATAGCCGTTCACGCAGCACCACTCGATTAGGTAAACCAGTACGTCGATCGACTCGATAGCTCGCGGTAAGCAAGGAAGCTTGATCTTGAATCTTCTGGGTCAAATCACGATTCATCTCGTCCAGATCATCTAACGCATTACGAATCAGACTGAATAACGGGGCAATTTCATCGTGTTTGGTGACATAGGCAGGGCTTAACGTAGTCTGAGCTGGCGTGCCTTCACGCAGAGCGAGATAGGTCATACTGTGATGAAGCATGCGTTGTGATTGTCCGTCATGCCACCACTCACCCGCTAAATAGCCACCATGAGTGGCCGCTTGGTTTTGTAAAGGCAGCAGTTCTTGGTTACCAGCAATAAAGTCCAAACGTGAAGTACAACTGTAAATCACGATTTGCTCGGCTTGGAATTCACGTAGTCGCTCAGCACCGATCGAGATTTGTTCCAAGGTTATCGATGGATGATCAAAACAAAACCGCACCTCATCCCCTACCGCTAATGGCGCATTAAAAAGTAAGCTCCCATCTTGTTCGGCAAGCGGCATGTATACGTCTTGTAAAGTGGCCTCACCTTTCATTAGCGGGAAATGGCTCAATCTCTCCAGCGGTACCGATTGACCATTGCCCAAGTAACGATCATACAATTGACGAATCGGTATATCATCGATACGTTGTACCATGCAGCCATTGGCAGCCGTGACCCGAAAGGTTCGCCCAACCGGATTCCACTCCGTATAAGCCCCAGTTTGAACGTGTAAGCTCTCACTATGCAAGGCGACACTCACCATCGCTTGATGATATAACTGTCGCCCGAGCAAAACCCATTGCCCTTGTTTCGTTTCGGTGGCTAACCCCCCTGCGACGATAATCCCCGGAGCAAAGGTATTCAAGGCATGAAAACGCGCCTTATCATCAATGTGAGTTTGACTGACAAAACACACCATTAGCTGAGAGTCGGGCTGTAACATCAAGCCATCAACTAACGCTTGGGTGTCTTTTCTTCCAGAGTGGGAAAGCGCTTGCGCGGAGCAGGTAAGTTGAGTATTAGCAAAGTGACTGAAGATCAATAACGTACCGTCGTGGTACAACTGACCATCATGAATCATCGGTTCAGCGCTCAAACCAATCACCTTGGCCTCAGGATATAGGGTCAATAATCTATCAACCCATGCTTGAACTTTCTCTATCGATTCACTGGACATTAATTGGATCAGTAATTGACCCGCCTTGGCCAAGGCGTGATGAATCGGTAATTCAGGAACCTCAGATTGTGCCGGAAAAAATAACGATGTTGTGAACATACTCTCACTAACTCAGACTGCGAATACAACTTGTATCATTTGTGCAACTACGTTAATGATTAACCATATAGATCACAATGTTTATTCAAGAAATCAATTGATTAAGTTGCTCTAGTCGATGAATTTCAACATCAGGCAAAACCGTTGTACGTGAGTTTTCACGCAAAGTGAGACCTTGATCGTTATACCAACACGATTGGAAACCATTTTGCTTCGCCCCTTGCACGTCGGTGACCAAGTGATCGCCAACATGCAAAATCATTCTGGCCGGAAGCGCTAACCTGTGACTCGCTTTCTCAAAAAGATCCGCATAAGGTTTAGCTCGCCCATCGGGACCAGCCTTCAGTACGCTCTGAAAGTATTCACTTAACCCAATTTGCTCAACATCAACATTACCATTGGTGATCGCAATCAACGGCAGCTTTTCCGCTAGAGAACTCAATACCTGATGTGTCATTGGTGGTACATCAACCAAATTACGTAAGCGTAAGACTTCATGGATCGTTTCTTCTGCGACTTGTTGCGCCAAAGATGCAGAGTAGCCTAACTGCAACAATCCTTGTCTTACCTGCTCAAAACGCCACTGGGTAACATCGTGGCGCAACCAAGGATCTTGCACTGCAATCTGCCGCTTGAGGCTTACCCACCATGCGTTAGGTTGGCTAGCGGTCAATGGATGCTGCTGATGCAACCATTGCGTCACCTGCTGTTCTAAACGCTCAATCACTGGATGGTTATCGTACAAGGTGTCATCCAAATCAAAGCTCATCGCTCGAATCGGTCCTAACTGACGGTAAAACAGCATCAACTACTCCTTGGTTTTCTTTTTGGCTCGTGGATGAGCTTGGTCATACACCTCAGCAAGATGTTGAAAATCAAGGTGAGTATAAATTTGCGTAGTTGAAATGTTCTCATGGCCTAGTAATTCTTGTACGGCACGCAAATTATTACTCGATTCCAACACATGAGTGGCAAACGAATGACGCAGTTTATGAGGACTGATATGACTGGCCACCGACTGCTTGTGCCCCCACTCTGCCATGCGTTTTTGTACGCTGCGATGCGAGATTCGACCACCGAGCTTAGAAATAAATAACGCCACTTCCTCGCCTTTCAATAGCGAATCACGCACCTTCAACCATTTACCCACCCACTCTTTGGCTTGCCCTGAAAACGGTACTTTCCGTTCTTTATCGCCTTTACCAATCACTCGAATCTCGCCGCGGCTAAAGCTGAGATCTTTAAGATTAATCGCCACCAGCTCTGCCAAACGCAAACCAGCGCCATACATTAACTCCATCATCGCTCGATCACGAATCGACAAGGGGTCATTGTCGGTCACCTCAAGCAACTGGGCCATCTCATCAACATCCAGGTTTTTCGGCAGTGGCCGCTGTTTTCGTGGCGCAGAAACTCCTTTGGCAGGATTGGCGCTCAACTCACCCCGTAAAATTAAAAAATCAAAGAAGCTACGTAAAGAAGATAAACGCGTCGCTAAGCTGCTGGCTTTCATCCCATCGCGCATCCCTTTACTGGCTAGCTGACGAACCCAAGCCGCATCGACGTGTTGCCATTCACTCACACCGAGATGATGAAGATGACCAGCCATAGCCTGTAGCTGCTGCTGATAATTACGCTGAGTATGTAAACTCAAACCTTTCTCACTGCGCAAATACTCATAAAAGCGCAATAGCGGCTGAGCTAACCCGCTCGGTAATACCGACGTTTCTTCACTCATGGCGATCACATTGCCAAGGTAACACGGTGATCAAGTGGCTCAGCAACAGCGCCAAATGACGTAAAAAAAGCGTATCCATACAAGGTTGAAAATGGCCACCATCGGGGCTGGAAAAGGCCAGAATACCTTGTGCGGCATTCTGACCAAGAGGCAATACGACATAAGAGCCCATTTCGGGTGCCGCGCACTGATCGCCAAATAATAACCCGCGATCGGCTTGCCGTAATCGACCTAAATAGGCTTGTTTGCCATTAAAATGATTGGTTGAGAAACGCTGCAACGACTCTTGGTTGATGCGGTATTCCGCCAGCGTTGTATCAACTAAGCGCAGATAAGCCATTAGCCCAAGTCGCTGCGCGGTCGCTTCAATCGC
Organism: Vibrio sp. V33_P6A3T137; assembly: GCF_009904835.1. Taxonomy (NCBI): domain Bacteria; kingdom Pseudomonadati; phylum Pseudomonadota; class Gammaproteobacteria; order Vibrionales; family Vibrionaceae; genus Vibrio; species Vibrio sp. V33_P6A3T137. The sequence continues at coordinate 12,751 of NZ_WXWK01000161.1, forward strand.
TCGACATACGGCAGGTAAACTCGAACACTTTAATAACTGTTCTTGTAAATCCATAAATTCATGGAAAGTGCGATCATTATTGGCGGCAAGAGACATTAAAGCGGTGATCTCTTCTTCCAACTCTTCAATCCGCTGCCGTTGACGGGCCATTTGAACATGAACCAGAGAAACGGCCCCTGCCTGTGGATGTGGCAGGGACAAGCGTTCCACCAATTGAGACCGGTGCTGGAAAAAATCGGGATGATCGGTTAAATATTCGGCCACGACCTCTGCGGTCAGAGCCTCTACCTGTGGTTGCAACAAAACACATCCTTACTTTAGCAAGAGAGTTGACCATCAAACACGTGAGTTGCCGGTCCTGTCATATACAAAGGCTGTCCTGGGCCTTGCCAACTGATCTCCAAACGACCACCGGGCAAATTAACCGTAACGGTATCATCCAACAAATCTTGTAAGATGCCGACCGCAACGGCGGCACAAGCACCACTACCGCACGCCTGAGTTTCACCAGCACCACGTTCGTAAACCCGCAGATTAATTTGCTGACGATTGACAACCTGCATAAAGCCAGCATTAACACGCTCAGGGAAACGTTCATGCGACTCCAATAAAGGACCGATTCGTTCAACTTCAGCGCTAGCGATATCCTCTACCACGGTCACCACATGAGGATTACCCATACTGACGGCGCCACAAAATAGCGTCTGTTCATCGACGCGCATAATGTACGTTTTTTCCGCTTGCTTAGCGCGAAACGGAATTTTACTCGGTTCGAATTCAGGAATGCCCATGTTCACGCACACCTGATCGTCCTCTTCAATGCTCAGAATGATTTTGCCTTTTTTGGTGCTGACACTCAGGCTGTACTTATTAGTTAAGCCTTTCATACGCACAAAGCGCGCAAAGCAGCGTGCGCCATTGCCACACTGCTCCACTTCACTGCCATCAGCATTAAAAATCCGATAGTGAAAATCGGTTTCTGGATCATACGGCGCTTCAACCACCAAGAGCTGATCAAAACCGACCCCAGTATGGCGATTGGCTAAACGACGAATCAGCTCCGGAGAAAAGAACACGTTTTGGGTAATACAATCAACGACCATAAAATCATTGCCCAAACCGTGCATTTTAGAAAAATGGAAATGCATAAATGATCACTTTACTCCGGCAAAATAGTTTCTAACGCCCAAAGACTCGCTAGCGCTTCACGTTGACGAACAAGATGAATCTTATCGTCATCCACCATCACTTCTGCCGCTCGGGTCCGAGTATTGTAGTTGGATGACATCACAAAACCATACGCGCCCGCAGAACGAACTGCCAACAAATCGCCTTGCTCTAGCACCAACGCGCGATCTTTACCTAAGAAGTCGCCCGTTTCACACACCGGGCCAACCAAGTCATAAGTCACGGCTTCACCGGCACGCGGCGCGACCGGCACAATATCCTGCCAAGCTTGATACAACGCTGGACGCATCAAATCGTTCATTGCCGCATCAATAATCGCAAAGTTTTTATGCTCAGTGTGTTTTAAGAACTCAACTCGCGTTAATAACACCCCAGCATTGGCAGCAATGGCACGACCAGGTTCAAAAATCAGCTCTAAATGTGGATGATTGTGCAAGCGAGCCAACAGGGCTTTCGCGTAATCTCCCGGCTGAGGTGGACGCTCATCACGATAGACAACACCCAGACCACCACCGACATCCAAATGCGCGATGGCGATCCCTTCGGCGTGTAATTGGTCAATCAACGCCAGTAGACGATCGGTAGCATCAATGAATGGCTCGAGCGCCGTCAACTGAGATCCGATATGGCAATCAATACCGCGCACATTGATGTGCTCCAGACTGTGGGCCAGACGATACACTTCTGGCGCACGTTCAAAGGCAATGCCAAATTTATTATCGCGCAGGCCTGTCGAAATATAGGGATGAGTATGCGCATCGACATCTGGATTGATCCGCAACGAGACCGGCGCTGTCACGCCAAGCTCACCCGCCACTTGATTTAATAACAGTAGCTCAGGTTCCGACTCAACATTAAAGCACTTAATCTGCAATGTCAGTGCACGTTTCATCTCAGCCGCCGTTTTTCCTACTCCAGAAAAAACCACTTTACTTGGGTTACCTCCCGCAGCCAGTACACGCTCTAATTCGCCACCTGAGACAATGTCAAACCCTGATCCCAAACGAGCTAACGTATTTAACACGCCTAAATTGGAATTGGCTTTCACCGCATAGCAGACTAAATGTGGGTGTGCGCCAACGGATTGATCAAAGGCATGCCAATGGCGCTCAAGCGTGGCTCTTGAATAAACGTATAACGGGGTGCCGAATTGCTCAGCTAACTGCGCGAGAGAGACGTTTTCTGCCCAAAGCTGACCATCTTCCTGATAATTAAAGTAATCCAAAATAATGTCCCTTAATCTAATGTCTTGAATTTACTGATTCTGTTCACTCGGTTGAGCACGATCAGGCGGATATAGCGGACCCGTTTGTCCACACCCTGCTAACGCAAGAGCAGATAACAAAAATAGGGCTGTTATGGTTTTTTTCATTGTGCATATCGTAATTATTGACTCAATGCTCTCTATAATCGCACCACAATCAGGAAAAGCAATAGCATAGACAGGATGAACGACGCTGAATTTTATCCACGGGTTGGCAGTTAATTCGAATACATCAGACAAATAAGGGGGGAATCATCATCGAATATTTCGCGCAACGCAGCCAAGCTGTCGGCTGGCTGGTGGCATATCAAAACATCATACCTCACCAAAATGAGGTGGTTCGATAGCCGTCGAGAATCAATCACAGGCTGCGATAAACTCAAACGATGTAAAATGGCAGAGAGGAAACAGCCTAAATCAGGCATCACGCGACTAGGGTCTGTTGACCTTAGGCATTGATCACTTTTGAAGGACGAGAATAAACGGAGGAGTCATTACGATAAGGCACCACATAGCTCTCTCCTTCCTCAGGATGAATAATTTGGTAATACTGGGGCAGATTAAAGTTAATTAATTTAGCAGCAATCTGATTATCATCTTTTACTGACGTATAGAAGCTGTTAACACTGGTGATCATCTCATCTTTTTCACCGCTACACTGATGATACACCTCAATCCGATTCGCTTCATCGAGCACGTAAATGTTAAAGCCCTGCTCAGTATCCTCAAAAAAGAACTGCACTAAACCTTCACTGGCAAAGCCATCAACCACATCCGGCAGTTGATAATCTTGCTCGCGATCCAACATCAGTAATGGGGAGCCTTTAAGTTTATTACTCGAAATGCTGCGATAAAAATCGACGGAATTTTCTAAGCGTTGTACCGAGACCCCTCGTCGCTCAAAAAACAGGCCATACATCTGTTTGCCAATCCGCATCGCTTTAAACCGACGCCGCTTCTCTTGCTCAACAGGCTTCAAACGCAAATCAATACACTCTGCAAGCAATTGATAAATCAAATTACGCATCACGCCACGCAAATGTTTGCTGTAGCAAAAGACATCCACCGACTCAGGAGGAATCGCATCTTGGTGCATCTTACCTAATACCGTTTTCAGCGCATCCAATATCGCAGTTTCGCCTTTAAAGTGCAGGGTACGCACTTCTTGCCAAGAATTGCGATACACCAGATCAACACTGCCGACTAAGCATTGCTGCTGCTCAGAAAAACTAAAAATATCCAAACGCTTAACGTCAACCTTAAGCGATTTGCCCGTGAGTTGGGTAGTTGGATCATTTTCAAAATTAATGAACATCGCCAGTTGGCTGATTTCGCAAGGGCTAGCGAGCGCGGCCATCGTCGGGCGACGTTTATGTAACGAGAAGGTATTTCTTAGATCACTGACCATTTGATAAAACTTATCGAGGTCGAGATGCGCATCACGCACAATAGAATGTAAATGCGTCGATTCGGTGATTAAGCCATTAAAGAAGGCCCACGCGACAAGTTTACTTAAATATTCGTGATGATCTAAACAGCGCTGACCGATCATGCGCTCTGCCCGTGGCGGCTGCTTATACAAATACCACCCTGGAGGGTTGCTTCGCCCCGGACGAACTTCAATAAAAGTCAGATCCGGTTCATGTAAATCTGGGGAGATTTGTGGATTAAGCAGCGTCACTTTACCGGGCAGCACTTCAAACGCGGCATACAATTTACGCGCGAGAATAGAAATGTCTTGAGGGCTGATCGCCGAAGTGATGTCATGCCGACGCGCAAATTGAATCAAGTTACGATAACTGAGCATTAACGCATCCAATAAAGCATGATGAACAGTTTTTACTTGCTCTACTTTCCAATGACGGCGGTTATCTAGCTGCTCAATTGTTGCTGCATCCCACTGCCAATCTTGAACCATTTCAGTTAAGGCTTCACGCCGCCACGCAACTGACCCCGCGCTTGGATCTCGCGATAATTTCTCATGGGTTTTAAGATAAAAACAGCGGCGAACTAAATCGAGTCGTGAATAGTCACCAATTCGCTCTAAGTAGCGAGTGACTTTTTTCAGCATCAAATAGTACGCGTCCATCCCATAGAGATCGGGCTCATGGGCAAAAAAGCGTCGTTTAGTATCAATGCTGAGTAATTGAGTATGGGGATATTCCCAAGAGTAAGCTTCTAATAAGGTCGCTTTTAAGACCGATTTATAAGGCGAGTCAATACTTTTATACAATTGCCATAAATTGGCACCAAAATACTCTTCGGCAGGAATTCGATTTAGGCGTCCAAAATCAATCCATTCACTGCAATCAATGTAGTGATTAGCACACAACACATTGACGTATTCATCGTAGCACTCTTCCATTTCAGGCGGTACGATTTGCCACAATAAGCGCTTACCGGCCAAGCGAACCGCAGAACGATAGAACTCATCCAACAACAAAAGGTGTTGAGAAGAACCGCAGTTCTCACCGGTCATTTGATCCGATTGATTATGACGAAAACGTTGTTCATCCATAATAAAGAAATTGGCTTCGACACCTTGGCTTTTTGCCCAATCGGTGATCAGCAAACATTTGTTGCTTAAGCGTTCACGCTGTTCGCAGCTCATACTGGCCGCCACACATACCCAAATGTCTAAATCACTTGAGGTACTTTGGCCAATCGATGACGTGCTTCCCATCGTGTATAAACCTAAAATACTCAGCTGACTAGGAACCGGCAGCGTTTCTCCTAAAGCCAATTGCGTATCATCGATTAATTGTTGCTGAATCGGATCTAGGCTAAAACACTCAATACCGTGTGGAACTTGCTGTTCAAAATAGCCGGGGATCAAAGGATGGTTGTAGTGCAGCAAAGCGGGGATCAGATGAAAAACACGCTGACCTTGTAAATCCATAAGCGCCAGCGCACGCTCAGTGCGTTGCCGGTTAAGATTATCTAATCGCTGAATTAAGGTTTTTGTGTAAGCCTGCAAGGTTGGTTCCTTGGTTGAAACATTAACGCCCGCTTTGGATATGTTTTGTACGACAGACTAAACAAAACGTGATCAATTTAACACTTTAAATCCGCTGGGTAAAGTAATCTGCACTCTCTATCATACTAAAGTCGTAATTGATTGAGCAAATGACGACTCTAAAACACAAACGCGGCAGTACTGCTCATTTACTGTCTATTTTACTCGATATCGCCACAAACACCACTCAACTTGCTGGCTTACTTCGTCAAGCGAAGAGCGGTTTAGGAGGATACCAACGAGAAGCTTATCACACTATTTTCACTAAAAATCATCAATTTAGTCACAAATGAGCTTCATCGCCATCTAGTATTAAAACTTTCCTGCGCACAATGTTAGGATGTCAGTATTGTTGACTGTTTATCGGGATTATCATGACTTCCACGCCTCCAATTCGTATTGCCACTCGGCAAAGCCCGCTCGCTTTATGGCAAGCGCATTTTGTAAAAGATGCCTTACAAGCTGCTCATCCACACTTAGCGGTAGAGCTGGTGACTATGGTTACTCGTGGTGATGTGCTATTGGATACGCCTCTCGCCAAAGTCGGTGGGAAAGGGCTATTCGTTAAAGAATTGGAAGTCGCGATGCTGGAAGGACGCGCCGATTTAGCCGTCCATTCGATGAAAGATGTGCCGGTGGATTTTCCTGACGGATTAGGATTAGTCACGATTTGCGAACGTGAAGATCCCCGTGATGCTTTTGTCTCTAATACCTACCACTCCCTTGAAGCGCTGCCTCATGGTGCCATTGTCGGTACTTGCAGTCTCCGCCGCCAATGCCAAATTAAAGCAGCGCGCCCTGATATTATCATTAAAGAATTACGCGGCAATGTAGGAACGCGCCTAGCAAAATTGGATGCTGGGGAGTTTGATGCCATTGTCCTTGCCGCGGCAGGATTAAAACGCTTGAAACTGGAACAGCGCATCGCCAGCTTTATATCTCCAGAACAATCGCTCCCAGCGGTCGGTCAAGGCGCTGTCGGTATTGAGTGTCGCTTAGATGACCAACGTCTCCTCACCTTACTCGAACCCTTAAATCATGCCGATACTTATGATCGCGTGATCTGCGAACGAGCAATGAACCTGACCTTACAAGGTGGCTGCCAAGTGCCTATCGGTAGTTACACCGAATTAGACGGTGAGCAGATCTGGTTACGTGCTTTGGTTGGCGAGCCAGATGGCTCACGGATCATCCGTGGTGAGATTCGAGGCCCACGCCAACAAGCCGAACGCCTAGGCGTTGAATTGGCCCAGCAACTGCTTGACCAAGGTGCGCGTGATATCCTCAATAAACTCTACGCTGATCACGAGTAAACCATGGCGATCTTGGTCACTCGCCCAGAGCCACAAGGCGAAGCTCTGTGCCAATTGCTCCAGCAACATGGACATCACGCACTGCATCATCCATTAATCCGTATCGACGCCGGAATGGACTTAGCCTTACTCCGCTCAGAACTCTACAGCTATGAGGTGATTGTTGTCGCCAGCCAACATGCGGTTAGTTGGGTTGAACACACGCTCCAAGCGGAGCGACTCTCGTGGCCAACCAGTGCGATTTATGTTGCCATTGGTCAAAAAACCGCACAGGTTTTAAGCAAAGCCAGCCAACAACTCGTACACTACCCCGATATCAGTGATAGTGAACATCTTTTGGCGTTGCCAGCGCTACAATCGGTAGCCGGAAAACGAGTGGTCATCTGGCGTGGTAATGGCGGGCGAGAGTTAATTTACCAAACACTGCACCAACGAGGAGCCAACGTTGACTACCGTGAAATGTATCAGCGACGCCCCTTGCCTTTTGACGGTGAAACGGCGTTAGCACGTTGGCAAGCAGCCAACGTCGATACCTTAATCATTACCAGCGGTGAGCAGCTGGCGTTTTTTTGTTCACAACTGCCTCGCAAAGCTCAAGCTTGGACGAGGGCATTACGCTTATTGATCCCCAGTCAACGTATCGCTGAACAAGCACGAGAATTGGGGTTTCAGCATACAGTGATAACAGGAAGTGCGGCAAACCGCGATTTAGTGGCGGCTGTTTAGCCTTAACCCAGGATTTAGCCATGACAGATAATAACCAACCCTCTCCACAAAAACCGCAGCAAACTTCACCTCAATCCGGCGATCCGGTCGATAAGAGTGACCAAGCAAAAACCAAACAAACCGAGCGTAAGGCAGACTCAACAAGCCATGCCAATTCGCCGAAAACCGTCAATCCGCCAACGACCACCTCCGTCAGTAGTCCAGTAAGCGGTGGCAGTAAACTCGCCAGCATTGCGATTGTGTTAACGGTGTTGTTTAGTGGCGGCCTCACTTTACATATGCAGCAGCAGCGTGCCGACCATCAAGCGCAAATAGGCGCGCTACGAGCAGAACTCAATCAAGCTCGCAGCACCATCAATACTCAGCTTGGCGAAGCGAAAGAACAAGCGATTAGCGCTACTCGTGATATAGCGACTCAAGCTGAACTGTTGCTTAATCAGCAAAAACAGAGCGTCGATAGCTTGCATCTCGCACTTGCTGAAATTCAAGGTCGACGCCCCAATGACTGGCTATTGGCAGAAGCGGATTACTTAGTCAAACTCGCGGGACGCAAACTGTATTTAGAGCGTGATATCGAGACTGCGACTCAATTAGTCCAAGAAGCTGATTTACGTGTTGCGGAGCTCAATGATCCAAGTTTAACTTCACTGCGTCGCGCACTACGTCATGATATCGCTCAGTTACAAGCAATGCCGCTCATCGATAGAGATGGCTTAGTACTGCGTCTGATGAGTCTGCAGCAGCGTATCGACCAACTACCGCTCGCCAATGCACTATTGCCAGAGGAAACTCAGCCTAGCCAACCGACCGTTTCAGAGGATATTGCTGATTGGAAAACCAATCTACGCACCTCTTTGCAAGCCTTTGCCGATAACTTTATTACCTTTCGCGTAAGAGATGGACAAGCGATACCGCTGTTATCACCACAGCAAGATCTTTATCTTCGTGAGAACCTTAAAGCCAAATTAGATACCGCCATCCAAGCGATCTACAGCGAGCAACAAGAGATTTATACGCTCTCCCTCAATATGGCCCTAGAATGGTCAAACGATTATTTCAATCGATACGATCAGCAGGTCAAAGCCTTTACTCATAGCCTTGAGCAACTGGCTGAACAACACATTCAGCTTGATACGCCTCAGCTCACCGCTCAACAGTCACTCGCTGATGTGATTCGTGAACGGTTACGTCGCTCTGTGGCACCAATAATGACGGAGGGACAGCAATGATTCGTTTACTGTTTTTACTGGTTGTCCTCGGCCTAGGCTTATTTGTGGGTAGCCAATACGCTGGCCAACAAGGCTATGTTTTGATCTCCATCGCTAATACCAGTATCGAAATGAGCGTCACCACGCTGATCATTTTGATGGTCGCTTTACTGGCGGGACTATTTTTTCTTTAATATCTGATAAAAAAAAACCTTCGTGCCAGCAGCAGCACATGGAACTGGTTTACGATTCGTAAACAACGTCGCTCCCGCCGTTACACCGATGAAGGTATGATTAAACTACTTGAAGGGGATTGGAAACAGGCCGAGAAAAAAGTCACTCGCTGGGCGAATCATCATGATATGCCGCTACTCTGTTATTTGGCCGCGGCAGAAGCGGCTCATGAACAAGGCGATCAGCGTAAACGAGACGACTATTTGACGTTAGCCGCTAAACAACCGAATGCCACCCTAGCGGTTGAATTGACTCGCGCCAAACAGTTATTGAGCGACCAAGCATGGCAGGCAGCGGTTGATATTCTGACTCCGTTAGCACAGGCTTACCCTGATAATATTTTGGTTTTAAAGCGCTTAAAACAAGCTTATCTCGCCTTAGAGCAATGGCAACCTCTCTTGGCCTTAATTCCAAAATTGACTAAAGCTCAATTACTCACCCCATCACAGGCCGATGCGCTGACCTTACAAGCTCAACAAGCAATGCTTAGCGTTGTGGCAACTCAAGGAGGTAGCGAAGGATTACTGGCTTATTGGCAATCGCTACCCAAAACCCTTAAAAACGAAACCCGTTTAATGGTTGAAGTGATTGAACAGTTATTACAGCGTCAAGCCGACCCAGCGGCGTTTAAATTACTCAAAGAGTGGCTAAATAAGCAGCCTACGAGTGAGTTATATCGCTTTCTGCCTAAGTTAACGCTAAAAGATAAACAGCCACTTATCGCCTTACTGCAAGACAAGCTACGTCGCGATAAAAATAATGCCGAAGCCCACAGCGCGCTAGGCCAAATTCTGCTCCACCAGAGACAGTGGGCACAAGCGCAACAGCACCTTGAACAGGCTTTATCACTTCGAGTGAATATTGAAGATTACGCCTGTTTAGCTCAAGCATTAGAGCAGCAAGATCGCCCACAAGCGGCGCACGATGTCAGTCGTAAAGCCTTATCCTTACTGACCACCGCTTAATAGAAAAAGCGGTCCCTCTGTACGATGGACCGCTTTTTATACTCTTCTGATGCTCTTCCCAATCGTCGTGAGCGATCACGATATCAGGTATGATACGTGAGATTAGATAACCCGAGAAAACTGCTGCTGACGGGCGCGCTGACGTAAATACTTGTCAAAACACATGCAAATATTGCGGATCAGCAATCTGCCACGTAAGGTGACGCGGATAAAACGCGAGTCCACTTCAACCAATTGATCATCAATGAAGGTTTGTAATAACGCGAGGTCTTGCTGGAAATAGTCATTAAAACGCAGCTTAAAATCCTGTTCTATTGCCTGTTTATCCAATTGGAAATTACAAATAAGTTGTTTAATGACTTCACGGCGTAGCAGATCATCACTGTCTAATGACACCCCTTTCCATAGCGCGTGACGCATCTCATCCACTTGCTGATAATAGCGTTTCAGATCTTTTTGATTTTGGGCATACACATCGCCAACCATTGAAATGGCAGAAACACCAAATCCCAGTAAATCACAATCGCCCTGCGTGGTGTAACCTTGGAAGTTACGATGTAAAACACCGTTACGCTGCGCCACGGCTAACTCGTCATCGGGTAACGCAAAATGGTCCATGCCAATAAACTGATACCCCGCTCCCGTTAAGGTGCTAATGGTATCTTGCAAGATGGCCATTTTTTCCTCTATCGAGGGCAGAAAGTCAGATTTAATTTTACGCTGTGCGGCAAATAACTCAGGCATATGCGCATAATTAAACACTGACAAACGCCCCGGACGCATCTCAATCACTTGTTGTAAAGTGGCGTGGAAACTGGCGACCGTCTGCTTGGGTAAACCATAAATTAAATCTAGATTGGTCGAACGAAAACCCAGTTGCTTGGCGCGCGCTACTAAATCAACAATAAACTGTTCATCTTGTTCACGATTAACGTACTGCTGAACTTGTTTATCAAAATCCTGCACTCCGATACTGATGCGATTAAAACCTTCACTCCGCAAATGATCGAGTACCGAGAGTTCAATCTCACGTGGATCAACTTCAATGCTGATCTCCGCATCGGGCTGAAAGTTAAACTCAGCCCGTAATAACGTCATTAAACGACTCATTTGAGCGTTGGTTAAAAACGTCGGTGTACCACCACCAAAATGCAATTGAGTCACTGGACGCGAAAGCAGCAATGGTGCGCGTTGACGAATTTCGTGTTCCAGCACATCTAAATACTCATCCGCTTTATGTGAATGGCGAGTGATGATTTTGTTGCAGCCACAGTAGTAGCAAAGCTTGTGACAAAAAGGAATATGGATATACAGGGATACCGGTCGCTGTGGATAACGCGCACAAGCCATATCAAATTCGGCAATCGTGAACGCTTCGTGAAATTCCACCGCGGTTGGATAGGAAGTGTAACGCGGCCCCGAGTAGTTGTACTTGTCTAAAATGGTTTGATCCCAAACAATCTGCTGACTGGGTACGACTGGCGACAACATAGTGACTCTTCCGTTATTGAACGTGGACTGATTATTTTGCCACACCAGAGACATAGCGTCGGGCAGCAAAAGAAGATTTACCGATAAAATAGTCTAAATTGCTAGCCGGATCACTTCTTATTACCCGTTAAACAAGGGCAATAGAGATCGTCTGCGTGTTGGCACCGCAACGGCTTTCGAGATATAACGCGACAAGCGTACACCATCGAAAGCATTCACTGAAAACCGGATGAATAGATTAAACGAATTGAATAGGAATTTGTTGATTCAACGGCTGAATACGCTGTTGTAAGGCTTTTAGCTCAACAACAATCGCATCATTAAGACGCACTTCTGCTTTCTGACGCGTCAGGTTATGGCGCATTCTTTCTTGCTTTGGCATCGCTTGTCGAGCGTCGCCACGAGGCATATCTTTAACAATGTGGTACAGCTCTGCGGTGGCTGGATAGTCACGCTCAAAATCTACCCGTTGTTCACCCTGCACATAATCCATAATGCAGTAAACTCGAATGGCGATTTCCGATAAATCACACTGACCTTGAATACCGGCCAAACAGAGTGTATTCACACTATCAAAAATATTGGCGTTACGTTTTTCTATTGCCAGTGTTTGATGTTGCTGCTGTAACTGAGTTTGTTTTTTAACTTGCAATAACAAGTAAACGGCATAGCTTGCCAAACCAAGAATGATCAGTCCACCAACCATCATCAACAAAAGCGTATTCATACCATTGCCCTACTGTTTGTATCCATCCACATCTAGATTTTCAAATTGCGCCAACAACTCATCATCGGATTGAACTTTACGTACCTTAGATTGAGTCGCTTGTGGGATAGAAAAATCATCTTCAGGCTCATCGTCTTCATCAGCAGCATCATCGAACAACCCAAGTTGCTTCATCAAGACTTCGATGCGATCGAGTTTTTCGTCGACGTATTTTTGTAAACCCGCACCCAGATTTTCACCACTATCAATTCTATCGAGCAGAACGTTCAACTGAGGATCATTTTCCAGCATCGCTAACTCTTGTTCAGCATCTAAACGGCGCTGCTGCTTACTGGCTTTTTTACCCGTTTCTACGATCAATGGAATTTTTTTCTTGCTTCCCAAGCGCGGATCGCGAGCTTGCTCAGCAGTACGTTGACTTTGCTCACCGCCATCGGAATGGCGACTACCACTTTTCAGTCCTTTGCGTTTTTTCAATTTTTTGCGCTCACGGCTTTCTACATCAGCCTCACTACGATTACGTTTACGAGCAACAATCAGTTCACCGTTAAAGCCGGTTTTTGCTTTCTTTGTACGAGACATTACTGGGGTTTCCTCAGTAAAATTACATCATTTCCGATAAATTCAAGTTCGAGCTTATCCCGCTCGGCCAGAAACTGAAAGGTATCACGACTAAAAAAACTCACATGAGTAAGATCATTTTTATAGTGCCATCCAGCAAACGCATCCACGTTTTTCACTAGTTTGGTCATGATACCAATCCAGCCTCCTGGCTTAACTAAATTCAGCCATTGCTGCCAAATACGGTGAGGATCATGTAAATGCTCAATCACTTCACTGGCAGTCATAAAATCATAGTCCCTTTGTAGGACTTCTTGCTGTCGATAATAAAAGAAGTCATACAATGCGACGTCGTGTCCAGCTTCTTCAAGCATGACCGACAACGTCGGGCCTGGGCCACAGCCAAAATCCAATCCCTTCGATTGAGGAGCAAGTCTCTCAAGCATTGGCTGAGAGAGACGCGATAAAAAACGGCGATAGCCCAGATCGTTGGGATTATTGTCGTGCAAATCGTAGAAACTTTTCTCACGTTCAGCGCTCAATCGATCAACCGGAGGCACAAAGACCAATCGACAAACCGAACACTCTCTATAAGCACGATGATTATCGGCAAAATAAGCGTGGGTTTGAACGCTGTGGCACAAAGGACAAGTATGCATTGTCGCCTCCTGATTGGGGGATGCGCAACATACCAGAAACTGGCGATAGTGTGGAGCCTCTTTGTTCAAAAACAGAGCAATTATTGTAAAAAGATCATCAATCCATTTATCACACGACAAAAAGGCCCGACCGCCGCGAATAAGCGATGCGCCATGCTTAACCTAAAAATCAACAACGGCTCTTCATCGCCCAGCGAAGAAGACAACACCCTTGGCGAGGTAAGTCATTAATATAAAAA
>NZ_WXWK01000030.1:0-26224 GCF_009904835.1 Vibrio sp. V33_P6A3T137
CCCTAAGAGACAGCAACAATAAGAAATAAAAAACTAATGAAAACATTAAAATTAGACTAATAAACCAAAAATTAACATTGCATAGCCCAAATTTTAGACTCACACACCAAGAAAAATAAAATTTAAATTAAAACAAATAGTTATACACAAACCACCGCCTTAGAATATTGAAGCGTAATCTAACCATTCATTCCATTCGACTCGCCTGTCGTTACATGGATTGAATAATGATTTTCTTGTTACCACAGAAATTGTTAGTTAGACTAACTAAAAAGATAAACGCAAGAGTAAATTATGGACTTAAGGCATAGCCTACAGCGCTTAGAGTGGCACTTATGGCATCATTGGCGTGAACAAGCAAAACATAATGGTCATTTAGAGTTAACCAATAGTGAATTGCAGTATATCTATACCTTACTTGCCTATGCGGAACAGGGCATTCGTTTAACCGAATTGGCTGACCAGATGAAGGTGAGCAAAGCTTCAGCGAGTGCCATGGTCAATAAGCTGCAAAAACAAGGTTATATCATTCGTGAACCTTGCCTGGAGGATGCGCGAGCACAGCGTCTGTTGCCGAGTGAAAAAATGTTGGCCATGCAAGAATATGAAGCAGAGGTGTATCACTCCGCCATTGTGCACTTTCAACAGACATTAACCAGCGATGAGTTGAGACAATTAGAACAGTTGTTAATGAAAGCTTGTCGTGATTTAGATCTTGGGGGCATGGAGCCGCCTCAGCTCACCTCTCGTCCTTATTAATTGAGAAACAACATGATAAATTTACAGCGTACTTCCGTCGGTAAAGCGTTTTGGCACTACACCTTGCCATCGATTGCCGCATTGATGGTCAGTGGTACCTATCAAATTGTCGATGGTATTTTTGTTGGCCACTTTATCGGGGCCGATGGATTAGCCGCAATTAGCTTAGCGTGGCCATTTGTCGGCGTATTACTCGCCTTTGGTATGATGATTGGCATGGGTGCAGGGGCTCATACGTCGTTAAAAATGGGCGCAGGTGAAACCTCGTCTGCAATTAATTATTTGATCCACGGCCTACTATTACTGGTCGCTGTCGGCTTGCCGCTGGGCATTGCACTGCACTTTCTAAGTCCAATGTTTTTGCATTTTCAAGGTGCAACAGATGGAGCTTACTTACAAGGAGCAGATTATCTGTATTGGATGATGGCTGGCGCTCCGATTGTTCTCGGCAGTATTGCCTTACCACTGTTAGTACGTAACGCCGGAGCACCACGTTTAGCAACACTCGCGATGGGAATTGGTGCGATCAGTAATATTGCCTTGGACGCCCTATTTATTGGTTATTTCCGTTTTGGATTGCAAGGGGCAGCTATTGCTACTCTACTGGGGGAGCTGATCTCCGTCGCCATCTGTTTAAACTATTTACTGAGCCGTCGCAGCCAACTGCCTATCTCAAAACAAGCTTTTCACTGGCAAAGCAAAGCCGTGTTCGACATTCTAAAAACCGGCTTGTCGAGTATGCTGATGTACCTATATATCAGTTTTTCTATTGTGCTGCACAACATGCTGCTGCTCAAACATGGTCAAGCCATCCATGTTGCTGCTTATAGTATTGCTGGTTATTTACTGACTTTTTACTATCTGATGGCCGAAGGCACCGCAGGAGGGATGCAGCCTTTGACCAGTTTTTACTACGGTGCGAATCTTAAACAACGCGTCAAAGCAACGTTTAAAATCGCCAGCGCATTTACCCTAGGCAGTGGTGTTTTCCTAGTTCTGGCGATTCAATGGTCACCCAGTTTCTTTGCACAATTTTTTATTGCTCAAGGCGATGAAGCACTGCTCTCCACCACCACATGGGCAATGCGGTTGTTTTTATGTGCCATGTTTTTAGACGGTTTTCTTATTTTAACCGCAACGTGGTTTCAATCCTTAGGATTAGGCAATAAAGCGACGTTTATTACCATGAGTAATATGATGATTCAGATTCCTTTTTTGTTGGTTTTACCCCATTTCTTTGGTTTAAATGGCGTATGGCTCGCGGTTCCGCTGTCCAATATCTGTTTATCCTTACTGGTGGGTTTTATGTTGTATCGCCAATGGAAAAAACTCGGTCATCAACCCGATTCATTAGTCATCCCCTAGCGAGCCTCTAATAACTTGATGTGGCCAGTGGTGGAGGCAGCTCACACCACGGCTTCAAGTAGCAAGGGGATATATGGCTTTTCATCCCGAACATTATTCCTTACAATCGATTAACTTTTTAGAACTCACAGCGGAGTCATCATGAGCGATGTAAAGCATTGTAAACTACTTATTTTAGGCTCAGGCCCAGCTGGCTACACCGCTGCCGTTTACGCAGCGCGTGCGAACCTAAATCCAGTGTTAGTCACTGGGATGCAACAAGGTGGTCAGCTTACGACTACCACGGAAGTTGAAAACTGGCCAGGCGATCCAGAAGGATTAACCGGACCCAATTTAATGGAGCGGATGAAGCAACACGCAGAGCGCTTTGAAACTGAAATTGTATTTGACCATATTAATAAGGTCGATTTTTCAACGCGCCCTTTCCGCTTGAAAGGTGATAGCCAAGAGTACACTTGCGATGCGTTGATTATTTCAACCGGTGCTTCCGCAAAATACTTAGGCCTACCTTCTGAAGAAGCGTTTAAAGGCCGAGGGGTTTCTGCTTGTGCAACTTGCGATGGTTTTTTCTATCGTAACCAAAAAGTCGCGGTGGTCGGTGGCGGTAACACCGCTGTCGAAGAAGCCTTGTATCTTGCCAATATCGCCTCTGAAGTTCACTTAATTCATCGTCGAGATACCTTTCGCTCAGAGAAAATTCTTATTGACCGTTTAATGGATAAAGTTCACAACGGTAATATTGTTCTACATACCAACCGCACGTTAGATGAAGTGCTTGGCGATGAGATGGGCGTGACCGGAGTTCGTTTAAAAGACACACAATCTGATCAAACCGAACAAATCGATGTCATGGGAGTTTTCATTGCTATCGGTCATCAACCCAATACCGACATCTTCCAAGGTCAACTTGATATGAAAGATGGCTATATTTGGGTTCAATCTGGCTTAGAAGGGAATGCCACTCAAACGAGCGTAGCTGGAGTTTTCGCTGCGGGAGATGTGATGGATCATAATTACCGTCAAGCCATCACTTCGGCTGGTACAGGTTGTATGGCCGCACTCGATGCTGAGCGCTACCTTGATAGCCTCAATAACAAATAAAAAACCATCGATTGTGCCTCCTGTGTGACAACTGACTAACCCAGCGGTATATCCGTTGGGTTTTCTTTTGTATACTAGCCGACTTACCTTTCATAATAATGATCAATAAGCCTTTAAAATGGATAAGAAAAAGCAACGCAGCCTCAATCTTTGGCTCAAACAGCAAAGCAAACTTGCCAAACGTTGGTTAATGCTTGCTATTGGGTTAGGCGTTATTTCGAGCTTGCTCTTGCTCGGGCAAGCCGCCTTGATCGCCAGTATTCTTCACCAGCTAATCATCGAGCAGGTAGATAAACAAGCCTTAGTCACGCATTTCGGTTTATTGGCCATGACCATTGCACTGCGCGCTGGCTGTTCATGGGCGAGAGAAATGGCTGGATTTCGTGCTGGTCAAGAGATCAGAACCTACATTCGGCAACTGATTTTTAATAAACTTCGTGATTTAGGACCAGCCTACATTAAAGGTAAACCTGCCGGAGCATGGGCAACCTTAACGCTTGAACAAGTCGAAGAAATGCATGACTTTTTTGCTCGTTATTTACCACAAATGGCGCTGGCAGTATTGATCCCTTTTATCATTTTAGTGGTGGTATTCCCGGTCAACTGGGCGGCAGGATTAATTTTCTTGATCACCGCTCCGCTTATTCCGCTATTTATGGCTTTAGTGGGCATGAAAGCCGCTGATGCAGGCAAGAAAAACTTTAAAGCGCTGCAACGTTTATCCGGTCATTTTTATGATCGTTTACAGGCCATGACGACGATCCGTTTATTTGATCGAACCCAAGCAGAAACCGATCAAATGCTAGGGGCTTCGGAAGTGTTTCGTAAACGAACCATGGATATCTTACGCATTGCTTTCTTATCCTCCGCAGTATTAGAGTTCTTTGCCTCGGTATCGATTGCCATCACCGCGGTGTACTTTGGTTTTAGCTTTATCGGTGAACTCAATTTTGGATATTACGGTACTGGCGTGACCTTATTTGCAGGATTATTTATTTTGATCCTCGCTCCAGAGTTTTATCAGCCTTTACGTGATTTAGGCACCTTTTATCATGCCAAACAACAAGCGATTGCTGCCGCTGAAAGTATGGTGGATTTCTTAAGTATCGATGTTGAACAAGTCCAATCAGGCCATCACTCTATGGCCAATGCCCCTTCTATCGAGATTATTGCCAAAGATTTATCCGTGTTAAGCCTAGAAGGAAAAACGCTCGTTGGTCCGATCTCTTTTCAATTAACCCATGGTCAAACCACGGCGTTAGTCGGACCAAGTGGCGCAGGCAAAACCAGCCTAGTCAATGCCCTGCTTGGTTTTATGCCTTATCAAGGCAGTTTAACCATTAATAGTACGGAATTAAGTCAAATCGACCATGCTTCTTGGCGAGCGTTAATCAGTTGGATTGGACAAAACCCGCTTTTAGTCCACGGAACCATTCGTGACAATGTCACTTTAGGTAAAGAAAGTATCGACGATAAACAGCTACAAAAAGTATTAGATGAGGCTTTTGCTAGCGAATTTGTTCACTCGCATGGATTAGATTACCCAATCAGTGATCGATCTGGTGGCTTATCCGTCGGTCAGGCTCAACGCCTAGCACTGGCGAGAGCGATGTTACAGAACGGCAAATTTTGGCTCTTGGATGAGCCAACTGCCAGCTTAGACGCACAAAGTGAGCAACTGGTTATGCGCAGTTTAACACAACAAATTAGTGATAAAACGGCGCTATTTGTGACTCATCAACTTGAACCTTTACGTTCCGTCGATCAAATCTTAGTGATGCAAGAGGGACAGATCGTTCAACAAGGTAATTTTCATCAACTTAGTCAGCAACCAGGACTCTTTTCTCGCATGCTCAGTGCAAACCAAACTAGAAAAGAAGCCGATAAGGGGAATTTAGATGCGTGAATTATTGCCTTATCTCAAGCTGTATAAAAAACATTGGTTTGGCTTATCACTGGGTATGTTACTGGCCTTTTTTACGGTTTGTGCCTCAATCGGTTTATTAACACTGTCAGGATGGTTTTTATCGGCTGCAGCGGTAGCAGGCTTAACCATTGCCCGAGAAACGTTTAATTATATGCTACCTGGGGCTTTTGTCCGCGGCTTTGCTATGCAGCGTACAGCAGGCCGCTGGGGTGAGCGAGTGGTTAGCCATAATGCCACCTTTAAACTGCTGACCGATCTGCGAGTATTCTTTTTTACTAAATTAGCACCCTTGATTCCCGGACGAATCAATAATCTGCGTGATGCGGATTTGCTCAATCGCTTAGTCGCTGATATCAATGCGATGGATCATGTCTATCTAAGACTCATTAATCCTGTAACCGTGGGTATTTTTGGGATTGGCGCATTAACCGCCCTACTCTGTTGGTTTGATATGAGTTTGGGGTTAACGTTAGGGGCTATCTTACTGACGTTACTGCTCGTCTGGCCGCCTTTGTTTTACCTGCTAGGTAAACGTAATGGTCAAGCGTTAACGGAACATAAAGCGCAGATGCGTATTGCAACGCTAGACTGGCTGCAAGGTTATAGTGAACTGGTTATTTTTAATGCTGAGCAGCGCTACCGCAATGCGATTTTTATTGCTCAAGATAAGCTCCTATACAATCAAAAGGTCAATACCCATTATACTGGCCTTGCACAAGCCCTCTTGCTTCTCGCTAACGGCTGGGCATTGCTACTCATGCTTTGGTTAGCGGCGGATGGCGTCAATGGTCAAGCACCCGATCCGATGATTGCCTTAATGGCCTTTGCGACCATGGCTAGCTTTGAATTATTAATGCCGATTGCCGGTGCATTTCAGTATTTAGGACAAACCTTAACTTCCGCTCGTCGCTTAAACGAAATCATTCTTAGTGAGCCCGACGTGGTTTTCCCCCTGTCACCCACTCAACATGCTGATCAATTGGATATCGAGTTTAATCAGGTTAGTTTCGCTTACCCTGACAGTACAAAAACCGTTGTTGATAAGGTTGATCTCACGATTCCTGCTGGTAAAAAAGTTGCCATTGTGGGTCAAACCGGATCGGGGAAATCAACACTCATTCAATTGCTGTGTCGTTATTGGGATCCATCACAAGGTTGCATTTCTATTGGTGGAACTCGTTTGCAAGAGTGGCAAGAGAGCGATTTACGCCGCGCAATCAGTGTCGTCAGTCAACGGGTTGATATTCTAAATGGCAGTTTGCGTGATAATCTTCTGATGGCTAAGCCTGATGTAACCGACCGTGAATTAGAACCATTACTTCATCAAGTCGGGCTAGAGAAATTGTTGGATGGCCCAGGATTAGATACTTGGCTTGGCGATGGTGGACGTCAACTTTCCGGAGGTGAAAAACGCCGGATTGGTATCGCAAGAGCACTGCTCCATAACGGAAAAATTTTGCTGCTTGATGAACCTACCGAAGGGTTAGATAAGCAAACTGAGCAACAAATTATGGCCTTACTGCAAACCCATTTTGTCGATAAGACGGTGGTGTTTATCACTCACCGTTTGGTTGCTCTAGAGTCGATGGATACGATTTGCCTGATTGATCAAGGGGAAATCGTCGAGCAAGGTCATCATGACCAACTACTCGCTCAACAAGGACGATACTTTCAACTGCAACAAACTTTATAAGCAATCAATAAACAACGTATTGAATAGCATAGTTATTACTATATGATATGGTTTTTATTCTCGCCCTACATAACGTAGGGCGACTTATTTCAATCATCACTATGCCCTCTTTAATCTCGGTGTATTGACGATTCATCGTAGGGACACAACGGAGTTGACCGTGAAAAAACTGATTCTTGCCGCTGCCATTGCTGCCACGGCAGCGGCGGGTGGCTACTTTTACCATCTTGATCCAAAAACCGATAGTGACATCGATCCTTTACTGACTCTGATCCCAGCAGAATCGGCTTTTGTCTCTTTCGCTACCGCAAACTACGATCATTATCAATATCTACATGCCTTCGGTAATGCTCAAGAGAGTTTGTACGACTATCTTGATGATAGAGATCTCACCGCAGAGCAAGCCTTTATTATTCAATATCTTGATGGTTATTTACAAAGTGCTGTTGATAAACAGACTCTGAAAACCTACCTCGGTACACCGGATAACATTAAGCCAGTGATGTATACCTTAGGCTTAGTTCCTGTGTATAAGCTTCAGCTCGAAAACAGCGACGCTTTTTGGCGAACCATCTCGCAAGTTGAACAAGAAACAGGGGCAACCTACCAAACTGGCCAATTCGGTGAAGTCACTTATCGCCGTTATCGACTCACTGAAGAAGAGGATGAAGATATTGGTCTGATCATTGCGGTAGGTAATCAAGTCGCGACCTTTACGCTTGATCTGCCAATGCTTGGTGAAGAAAACCCGCTTAAATTAGCTTTAGGTATTGAAAAACCACAACTCTCTTTTGCGCAAAGCGATCGTTTTAGCGAGCTGAAAACCAAATATGGTCAACAATACAGCAACTATGCTTACTTAGATCATCAAGCCATTATCCAAGGTCTCACCCAACCAGCCAGTAACCGTATTGCTCGTCAGCTGGAGGTATTACAACAACAGACCTCTGAACCATTTCTTGATGAAATTCGTCACCCCAATTGTCAAACAGAGTTAGCAGCCATTGCCCGTAACTGGCCACGCACCGTTGGGCTTGCTGAATATAGCATGCATAATGGACAAGCGGCGATCAAGGGTAAATTGGTCATTGAAAGCCATAACCAAGTGATCATTAATGCACTCAAAGCCATACGTGGCTTTTTACCTGAAGTGACCGATCCCACAGAGCGTATTTTTTCTATCGGTCTGGGTTTAGATGTTTCAAAATTAGCCACTTCTGTTGGTAGCATTTGGAATGACTTACGTCAACCAAGCTACTCTTGTGGTTTGTTGGCAGATTTTCAACAAAGTTTAGGCGATGAAAACCCGGCGACAATGCTCAGTCTAGGGGCAAGTATGCTAAGCAGTGTCAAAGGTATGCATTTTGCGCTGAATGACCTGACCTTGGATACAGAGCATCCTTTTGGACCACAATGGGATAAACTCGATTTTCTCTTCACTCTTTCAGCTAATCAACCAGAAAACCTCTTGCTCAGCGCTCAGATGTTCGTGCCAGAATTAGCGCAATTGACACTTGAGGCCAATGGAGAGCCGATTGATCTCTCGACACTAGTGAGTGCTGAAACAGGGATGCAAACACCACTATTTGCTCGGCTTAATGATAAACACCTTGCTCTTTATTCTGGTGCCCAATCAGCAACCTCCGCAGAAGCTATCTTAAAACAACCATTAACGACTAAAGGTCTGTTTCAGTTTGATGTTAATATGCCACGTTTTATGGAAGCCATGCGATTAGCCGCAGAGTTCAGTGGCGAAGAGTTACCTGAAGAGTTAATGCATGGTTCAACGAGTAATGTGATTACTCAGTTTGTCATCGATATTAACGATAGCGGTATCACGGTTGACTATCATCAACGTTCAGCCTCCTCGGTACAATAATCTTATTGTTTAACAAATAAAAATCCCGAGCATTGCTCGGGATTTTTCAATCATTAACCAAAGGTCAAGTGCTACTTTTGTTATGGATAAACCTATTCAATAACAAAAAATGCGCTTAGCCTTGGCGACGTGGCGCTTTAGCTTTACCGCTCGGAGCGCGGGTACCCTGACGGGAGCTCTGCTCTTGTGCACTATTACGAGTACTTGAACCAGGTTTGCGACGAGCACGTGTAGGTGCATTGCCTGTCGAACCACCGGTCGTTGTCCCGTTAGTCACTCGGCTTTTCGGTTTAGCGGTGGTGGTCGTGATTCGCTCTTCATGACGCTTCACAGCACGACGGATCTTCTGACTACGTGAACGTTCACGTTTGCGCGATGTATTATCTTTCGATTCATCCAGCATGGTTTCTTTTTCTGGGCGTAGTTCAACGAGATCACGCAAGTAGTTAACTTGTTTAAGATCGAGCTCGACCCATCCCCCACGCGGTAATTTCTTATCTAAGAAAATATCGCCATAACGCACGCGCTTCAAACGACTTACTGTGGTGCCTTGTGACTCCCACAAACGGCGAACTTCGCGATTACGCCCTTCGTTAATCACTACATAGAAGGTATGATTCATACCTTCACCACCCGCATACATAACATCTTCAAAACGAGCCATGCCGTCTTCAAGCTGCACACCGCGCACTAAGTTGCGAATTTTTTCTTCGTTAATTTCGCCAAAAACTCGAACTAAATATTCACGTTCTACTTGACGGCTTGGGTGCATCAAACGATTAGCCAGCTCACCATCGGTAGTGAACAATAGCAAACCGGAAGTATTGGCATCAAGACGTCCAACTGAAATCCAACGTGACCCGCGAATTTTCGGCAAACGGTCAAAGACGGTGCGACGACCTTCAGGATCGTGACGAGTACACAGCTCACCTTCCGGCTTATAATAAGCCAGCACACGACAGATCACTTCTTCTGGCGCTTTAGCAGAAACGGCATGCCCATCAATACGTACTACGGCGGTTTCATCTTCTAGACGCTCACCGAGTATAGCTACCTTGCCATTAACACTTACACGTCCAGCTCGGATCAGAGCTTCAAGCTCTCGACGAGAACCATGACCAGCACGTGCTAAAACTTTTTGTAACTTTTCGCTCATTTATCTACCTATGATGTCGTCTTCTCAGACGTCGAATGACAATATGCGATCTTAAAATCGCGGTCGAATATTATTGCAAATAATCCAACAAAAAGCATCCGTTTTGTGACTGATGCGATCATTGAAATGGGGTTGGGTCTCCTGCACCTAAACGTGCAACAACCATTTCATCTTCACTGAAATCAATCACAGTGGTGGGTTGTTCCCCTAAATACCCACCATTGAGAATCACATCAACGAGATGCTCTAAGCGATCGCGAATCTCTTCCGGATCCGATTCCGTAGTTTCTTTGCCAGGAAGAATCAACGAAGTGGACATTAATGGCTCACCTAACGCCTCTAATAAATCGAGAGCAATTTTATTATCTGGTACGCGGATACCGATGGTTTTGCGTTTCACATTCATTAAACGACGAGGGACTTCTTTGGTGCCCTTGAAAATAAAGGTATAGGGGCCCGGTGTGTTATTTTTGAGCAAACGAAACGCGGTATTATCGACTCGTGCATACAAAGATAACTCCGATAAGTCGCGACATAATAATGTGAAATTATGTTTATCATCCAAACGACGAATTTGACAAATCCGCTCTAAAGCCTGTTTATTTTCTAATTGGCAACCCAACGCATAGCCAGAATCCGTTGGGTAGACGACAACACCGCCATTACGAATAATCGCAACCGCTTGGTTAATTAAACGTGCTTGTGGGTTTTCAGGATGAACATAAAAAAATTGGCTCATGATTATTCCTCTTCATTGAGTCTCACGACTCTCTGGTTTGGCAGGTGCTGCCACTCTTTCCAAACCGCTTCAACGCCTGCTGGCAACCAAAGATTTCGCCCAAGCTCCATCCAAGGAGAGGGATAATGAAAGTCGCTGCCTTGCGAAGCGAGTAAATTAAAATGTATTGCGTAATCACCAAGGGTGCGCTTTTCTTGCGGTGCTTGCTGAGGCTGTGCCACTTCCATAGCATCACCTCCCGCTTCAACAAATGCGCTAATTAAGCGCTTAAGCCATTTCGCCGTCAAGTCATATCGCCCTGGATGGGCTAAAACCGCCTGTCCCCCAGCGGCATGAATCGCACTGATAGCCTCACTCATACTGCACCAGTTGGGCGGCACGTAGCCGGGATTATTACGGGTTAAGTATTTTTTAAACACTTGTTGCATGGATTTGACGTAGCCTTGGTCAACCAGCCATTTGGCAAAATGAGCACGAGTGATAGGTGCATCACCAGCGATCCGCTTAACGTCTTCCAATACCCCTTCTCTCGTCACTTTCGCTAACCGCTCAGCGATCAGCTCAGCACGCCCCACGCGGTGCTGTTTTTGCTCTGCAATTAATTGAGTGAGAGCGATATTATCGGGATCAATATTTAACCCAACAATATGAATATCTTTATTCTGCCATACCGTGGAAATCTCAATACCGTTGATTAACGTAATCGGATGCTGACCAGCTTCAATATAGGCTCGGGCTGGAGCTAAACCATCAATGGTATCGTGATCGGTAATCGCCAATACATCGAGATTAAATTCTAACGCGCGATCGATCAATTGCTCAGGGCTAAATCGACCGTCTGAAGCAGTCGTATGACTGTGGAGATCTATTTTCATATCTATTGCCTGTTATTTAGGCTTGACTTTCTGCTCTCGAACTAGTTAACTAGTACGCAAATACAAAAGCACCGTATTAAGGCTTCCTATGTTACAAGAATTTAACCAAAACCATAATCACAATTTTAGTGCAGCTTCTGCTGAACTCACTTGGTGGCGCACTTGGACAAGTTCTTGGTGGGCAACGGTGTATTTCTAAATCGAATACGCAACCAAAAGCCCGCTGATACTGAGCGGGCTTTTTTATTGACTCAGATCGCTGACTTTTATTCTCCCTAAACGACTTGGAGTGACCACTTTCAATAAAAAGGGATAACCGCTTAGAAATACATCACAAGACGATTGGGTCAAACACAGGATTATGCGAGTATGCAAAGTAGCAAGAAAACCATTCATCAAGGAAGCTTTATGAACAAAGCTATTGATATCAAACAACAAGGGCAGCTTGAGGTTCTTCACACAACGCTACCTTATACACCGGATCCGACGCGTGTCTTCCATGCCTTGTGTGCCGATAAAACCGACTGTTTATTACTGGAATCCGCGGATATTGAGTCAAAACAAGATGTCAAAAGCCTGTTGCTGATTGATGCCGCGGTGCGCATTACTTGCGTCGGTCATCGCGTCACTTTTCACGCCCTCACCGATAATGGACAGCAGTTGGTTGAGTTACTTAAACATAATATTGCTACCGATATTAACCACCAGCTCGATCATGATACGTTAACCCTCAACTTCGCTCCACTCAGTGATCAGCTAGATGAAGATTCACGCTTGCAAGAAGCCAGTGTATTTGATGCGCTGCGTTTAGTGCAGCACAGCTTTGATCTAAGCAACCAAGAGAAGTATGCGATTTTTCTCGGCGGTTTATTTGCTTATGACCTAGTGGCTAATTTTGAACCTTTAGGCAATGCAGAGGCCATCGACCAGTGTCCAGATTATGTGTTTTATGTCGCTGAAACTTTAATGGTCATTGACCATAAAAACGCACACTGCCGCCTACAAGCGACGCTGTTTAGCGCCAATCAAGAGCAACGCCAAGTGTTAGCCGCTCGCTTACAAACCATTACCACTCTTAGTGCAGAGTCAAAACCACTGCCTACAGCACAAAAAGTCGCTGATCTCAGCGTGACCACCAATCTTTCCGATCCGGTATTCTGTGAAACGGTCAAGCACCTAAAAACCTTGGTCGTGAAAGGCGATATTTTCCAAGTTGTCCCCTCTCGCCGTTTTATGCTGCCTTGCCCGTCTCCATTGGCTGCGTATAAAAAACTCAAAGACAGCAACCCAAGCCCATACATGTTTTACATGCAGGACACCCGTTTCACTCTGTTTGGGGCTTCGCCAGAAAGCGCCTTGAAATACGCAACCGACAGCAATCAAGTCGAGATTTATCCGATCGCCGGTACCCGCCGCCGCGGTAAACGCGCTGATGGATCCCTTGATCATGATTTAGACAGTCGTATTGAGCTTGAATTGCGCGGTGATAAAAAAGAAAACGCCGAACACATGATGCTGGTTGACCTGGCAAGAAATGATGTGGCGCGAATTGCGCAAGCCGGTAGCCGCCATGTGGCTGATTTACTCAAAGTTGACCGTTATAGCCATGTGATGCATTTGGTCTCTCGCGTTGTTGGTCAGTTGCGGGGCGATCTCGATGCCCTACACGCTTACCAAGCTTGTATGAACATGGGCACGTTAACGGGGGCACCGAAGATCCGCGCCATGCAAATTATTCGTGAAGTAGAAAAAACCAGACGTGGTAGCTATGGCGGTGCGGTGGGCTATTTAACGGGGGATGGTGATTTAGATACCTGCATCGTGATCCGTTCAGCGTATGTGGAAAATGGCATCGCACAAGTACAAGCGGGCGCTGGTGTTGTTTATGACTCTGATCCGCAATCCGAAGCCGATGAAACACGCGGTAAAGCCCAAGCCGTGATCGCGGCGATTCAATCAGCGCATCAGGAGTAACCTCATGGCGAATATTTTGTTTGTCGATAACTTTGACTCCTTTACCTACAATTTGGTCGATCAATTTCGCACCTTAGGTCATCAAGTGACCATTTATCGTAACCACATTACCGCGCAAACCATTGAACACGCCATCACGCAACTAGATAATCCTTTGCTGGTCTTATCACCAGGACCGGGTGCGCCATCTGCCGCGGGTTGTATGCCCGAGCTACTACAACGCTTAAAAGGTAAAGTGCCGATCATTGGCATATGCCTTGGTCATCAGGCCATCGTTGAAGCCTATGGCGGCACCGTCGCTGGAGCCGGAGAAATCGTACATGGCAAAGTGTCAATGATGGAACATCAGCATCACGCGATTTATGCCCAGTTGCCCTCACCGATGGCGATTGCGCGTTATCACTCACTGGTCGCGACTCAAGTCCCTGACTGTTTAACTATTACAGCAAAAGTTGATGGTTTGGTGATGTCTGTTGTCCATAAACAAGACAAAATTTGTGGTTTTCAGTTTCATCCTGAGTCGATCATGACCACCTATGGCGCCACATTGCTTGCCAATGCCATTGATTGGGCACTGAGCGAATAAGCTCAACCACGATGCTCCGCCTAATTTTATACACAGATTGATAGGGATATTTTATGCAACACATCATCGATAAACTGTATGCCCAGCAGTCACTTTCGCAACTGGAAAGTCAGCAGCTATTTGATCTCATCATTCGAGGTGAACTTGACCCCATTTTAATCGCCGCGGTATTAACCGCATTAAAAATGAAAGGCGAAACACCGGATGAAATCGCTGGCGCGGCGCAAGCTTTGCTTGCTAACGCTGAACCGTTCCCGCGTCCAGACTACGACTTTGCGGATATTGTCGGCACCGGTGGCGATGGTGCAAACACCTTTAATATTTCCACCACTGCCGCTTTTGTCGCCGCCGCCTGCGGTGTGAAAGTCGCCAAGCACGGTAATCGTGGCGTTTCTAGCAAATCAGGCTCTTCTGACCTGTTGGACTCTTTTGGCATCAACCTTGCGATGAGCGCTGAGCAAACTCGTCAAGCCATGGATGAGTTAGGTGTGGCTTTCTTGTTCGCTCCCCACTATCACCAAGGGGTTCGCCATGCGATGCCCGTACGTCAAATCCTGAAAACACGCACCATTTTCAATATCTTAGGACCTTTGATTAATCCGGCTCGGCCAACGATTCAACTGATGGGGGTTTACAGTCCTGAGCTAGTATTGCCAATCGCCCAAACCATGTTACAAATGGGGCTGCAACGTGCTGCCGTGGTGCATGGTAGCGGCTTGGATGAAGTCGCCATCCATGGTGAAACTTTAGTTGCAGAAATTCGTCATGGTGAGATTATTCAATATACCTTGACCCCCAAAGATTTTGGCCTCGATTCTTACCCTCTCTCTGCTATTCAGGGCGGAGAGCCGGCAGAAAACCGCGCCATCATTACCCATCTTTTGACGGGGAAAGGCAGCGATGCCCAACTGGCTGCTGTTGCGGTGAATGTCGCTCTGCTGCTACGCCTATTTGGCCGTGACGATCTGAAAGCCAACGCCCAGTTAGCCATCGACGTGATGAACTCGGGTAAAGCGTTTCAACTGGTTCAACAATTAGCACAAAGAGGTTAAATCCTATGTCTGAGCAACTCTCCGAGCATATTTCAATCCAAGATACTCAGATGGCCGAAGTATTAGCTAAAATCGTGCAAGATAAGTACCTCTGGGTCGCACAGCGTCAAGCCGAGCAGCCGCTGGCTAGTTTTCAAGCTTTACTGACACCATCAGATCGCTCATTTTATGATGCCCTCAGTCCAGAGAAAACGCGCTTTATTTTAGAATGTAAAAAAGCCTCGCCTTCAAAGGGATTGATTCGCGAAGATTTTGATTTGGATTATATTGCCTCAGTTTACCATCAATATGCAGATGTCATTTCCGTCTTAACCGATGAAAAATATTTCCAAGGCAATGTCGAGTTTCTGCCACGGATCCGAGGGCAAGTGAGTCAGCCAATCCTGTGTAAAGATTTTATGGTTGATGCTTATCAAGTGTATTTGGCTCGTCATTATGGCGCTGATGGGATTTTATTGATGCTATCGGTACTCGATGATCAGCAGTATCAACACTTAGCCGCGATTGCTCACCAACTGGGCATGGGCGTATTAACCGAAGTCAGTGACCATGCGGAATTACAGCGCGCCATCACCCTAGAAGCCAAGGTGATTGGCATTAATAACCGTAACTTGCGCGATCTCTCGACTGATCTCAATCGCACTAAACAGTTAGCTCCCTTATTACCCAAAGGCACCATCATCATTTCAGAATCGGGCATTTATCACCATCAACAAGTGCGTGATCTGGCCCATTATGCCAGCGGCTTTTTAATCGGCAGTTCACTGATGGCCGAGCAAAATCTTGAACTGGCGGTGCGCAAAATT
Organism: Vibrio sp. V33_P6A3T137; assembly: GCF_009904835.1. Classification (NCBI taxonomy): domain Bacteria; kingdom Pseudomonadati; phylum Pseudomonadota; class Gammaproteobacteria; order Vibrionales; family Vibrionaceae; genus Vibrio; species Vibrio sp. V33_P6A3T137. Next base: position 15,913 of record NZ_WXWK01000030.1, read on the forward strand.
ATCCTCGGTGAAAATAAAGTCTGTGGCTTAACCCATGCCGATGATGCCGCCAAAGCTTATCAAGCCGGAGCCGTATTTGGCGGGTTAATTTTTGTGTCTAAGTCACCACGTTATGTGGATATTGCACAGGCTCGACTCGTCATGAGTGGCGCACCTCTGCATTACGTGGGGGTATTTCAAAATCATTCACTGCAAGAGGTGGTCGATATCGCGCAGCAGCTATCGCTCAAAGCAGTACAGTTGCATGGTGATGAAGACCAAGCTTATGTTGATCAATTAAGAATGCAATTAGCCAATGAGATTGAGATCTGGAAAGCCTATGGCGTGAGTGATAGCAAGCCAAAAACTCTGCAACGGCATATTGATCGTCATCTGTTTGATAGCCAAGTCGGCGCTCAATCGGGTGGCACAGGACAAGCTTTTAACTGGCAACTGCTCGATGAGGTCAATAACGTGATGCTCGCTGGAGGAATAAACCCAGACAACGCTCAGCAGGCGGCAAGCCTTGGCTGTTTGGGATTAGATCTCAATTCAGGAGTAGAAAGTCAACCTGGTAAAAAAGATCAACAGAAACTGAATTCAGCATTTCGTGCCATTAGGCATTATTAATCACCGATTTGCGCATGCCCAACAGTCCAAACCACCCACTAGGGTGGCAAACGACGCCAATGGCAAGAGGATCATGCGCAACCAATGACAAGACAAAGGATACGAATCATGGCAAAGCTTAATGCCTATTTTGGCGAATACGGTGGTCAATATGTGCCACAAATTTTAGTCCCTGCGCTGGATCAGTTAGAGCAAGCGTTTATTGATGCGCAGGAAGACCCTGACTTTCGCGCTGAATTTATGACCTTGTTGCAAGAGTATGCCGGTCGCCCAACTGCTCTAACCCTAACCCGCAACCTCACCAAGGGCACCAAAACCAAGCTATACCTAAAACGAGAAGATTTATTACACGGCGGCGCGCACAAAACCAACCAAGTTCTAGGCCAAGCCTTGCTAGCAAAACGGATGGGCAAACATGAAATCATTGCCGAAACCGGCGCCGGGCAACACGGGGTAGCCACCGCGCTCGCTTGCGCGCTACTTGGACTGAAGTGCCGCGTTTACATGGGCGCTAAGGACGTTGAGCGCCAAAGCCCGAACGTCTTTCGTATGAAACTGATGGGCGCAGAAGTTATCCCCGTTCATTCTGGTTCGGCAACCTTAAAAGATGCCTGTAATGAGGCGCTGCGTGATTGGTCTGCCACTTATGAAACCACTCACTACTTACTCGGTACCGCGGCAGGCCCACACCCTTTCCCGACCATAGTGCGTGAGTTTCAACGCATTATTGGTGAAGAAACTAAGCTGCAAATTTTGGCTCGTGAAGGACGCTTACCTGATGCCGTATTAGCCTGTATCGGCGGCGGCTCTAACGCGATTGGTATGTTCGCCGATTTTATTGATGAACCTAACGTACGTTTGATTGGTATTGAGCCAGCAGGAAAAGGCATTGATACCCATCAACACGGCGCGCCACTCAAACACGGTAAAACGGGGATCTTTTTTGGTATGAAAGCGCCACTGATGCAAGATTCGTATGGCCAAGTCGAAGAGTCCTATTCGGTTTCTGCTGGGTTGGATTTTCCATCCGTTGGCCCGCAGCACGCGCACCTTAATGCCATTGGCCGCGCAGAATATGAAAGCATTACCGATGATGAGGCGTTAGAGGCGTTTCAATCTATCGCGCGTAATGAAGGCATCATCGCGGCTTTGGAATCCTCACACGCGCTCGCTTATGCGGTAAAAATGGCGTATGCCGAGCCCGATAAAGAGCAGTTACTGGTCGTCAATTTATCTGGTCGTGGTGATAAAGATATCTTCACCGTCCATCAATTATTAGAAGAACGAGGCGCACTATAATGGATCGTTATCAACATTTATTCCAACGTTTGGCAGCACAGAACCAAGGCGCTTTTGTTCCGTTTGTCACCATTGGCGACCCTAACCCCCAGCAGTCGCTACGTATTATGCAAACCCTGGTTGAAGCCGGAGCCGATGCACTAGAGCTGGGTATGCCATTTTCAGATCCCTTGGCGGATGGCCCGACTATTCAAGGGGCGAATATTCGCGCGTTAGCATCCGGCACCACACCCGATCAATGCTTTGAGCTGATCAGCACCATTCGAGCACAATATCCTGATTTACCCATTGGTTTATTAATGTATGCCAACTTAGTCTACGCTCGCGGCATCGATAATTTTTATCAACGCTGCCAACAAGCGGGCGTTGATTCAGTGTTAATCGCTGACGTTCCCACCAATGAAAGCGCTGAGTTTGTCACCGCAGCGAAAAAATACGCCATTCATCCAATTTTTATTGCGCCACCTACCGCCAGTGATGAGACCTTACAATCGGTTGCAGAGCTAGGTAGCGGCTATACCTACCTTTTATCTCGCTCAGGGGTAACGGGCGCAGAAACCAAAGCCAATATGCCCGTTCACGCCTTACTCGATCGCCTTAACCAATTTTCAGCGCCTCCAGCGTTACTCGGTTTTGGCATTTCAGAGCCAGAACAAGTCAAACAGGCCATTGAGGCTGGCGCTGCTGGAGCGATTTCTGGCTCGGCGGTAGTAAAAATTATCGAGCAACATCTTGCCGAACCCGAAGTGATGCTGGATGAACTGAAAACTTTTATTTCGGCAATGAAAAACGCCACTCAACGCGATAGCTAATTATCCGCTAAGTACTTAGCGTTTCACTGAGGCGGCCTTATGGTCGCCTATTTTTTCGCTTCCTTTTATCTACAAACCCAGTCTATTTTCCTCTCACTTCCTCTTCTGGTGACAAATGTGAACTGACTCCAAGTATTTACTTTTCACCCTTCAATTTACGCTCCAATTCGGAAATCCCGATTGTTAAACAAGATTTAATCGATATAAACGATACGAATATTTTCACAGTCAACTATCATAGGCTCAGATGTTGAGTTTTACTCTGACAATGCCCAAGACCAATGTTGATAGAAGACTTAACGTTTCATTACACGACTAGATTGAAACTATCGGCTATAGCAATACTAAAAAAATAACAATGGAAGAATGACAATGTATAAAAGGATTAAATATTTTCTCACCAGTGATCCTGCGAGCGGTGTATTACTGCTGCTTGCCGCCATCACCGCACTTGCCATCGCTAACTCACCACTACAACACTCTTATCAACAATTTTTAAACTTTTATGTTTTTGGGATCAGCGTCAGTCATTGGATCAATGATGGCTTAATGGCTTTATTCTTTTTAATGATTGGCTTAGAAGTAAAACGTGAGTTGATTGAGGGATCGTTAAATAGTCGTTCAAAAGCCATGTTACCGGCGATGGCTGCCTTAGGTGGCATGCTATTCCCTATCGCTATCTTCTTGTTTTTTAATTATCAAGATCCGATTGCCATCAATGGTTGGGCAGCTCCAGCGGCGACAGATATTGCTTTTGCTTTAGCGATTTTAAGCTTACTCGGTAAACGAGTGCCCGTTGAATTGAAAGTCTTCTTGTTGGCTTTGGCCATTATTGATGACTTAGGCGTGATTTTTATTATTGCTCTATTCTATAACAGTGAGCCTTCAGGCATGATGCTGCTGTTTGTCTTGACCATCAGTTTGTTTTTATTCTTTTGTGGCAAGAAGCAATTTTCCTCTCTCGCGCTGTATTTTGTATTATTCCTTGTACTTTGGTTTACCGTCTACCACTCAGGAATTCACGCTACGCTCGCAGGCGTTATCGCTGGTTTCTTAATTCCACTGACTTGCCGAGCAGGAAAGAGCCCGGCGAAACGGGTTGAGCATTTATTGAACCCTTATGTCGCGTTTTTAATCTTACCGCTGTTTGCCTTTGCTAACTCTGGCGTCACGTTTTCGTCGATTAATATCGTCAGTAGTAATGCTCACTTACCGCTCGGTATTGCGCTAGGATTATTTGTCGGTAAACCTATCGGTGTCTTCTTATTCAGTTGGTTAGCGATTAAGCTTGGCGTCGCTCAACTGCCCCCTACTGTCAACCTACGCATGATTCTATCGGTAGCGGTACTGTGTGGGATTGGTTTTACTATGTCTATTTTCATTTCCACTCTCGCGTTTACCGCTGAGCAAAGTGTGATGGTCGATTACGCCAAAATCGGTATTTTGATGGGCTCGACCGCTTCAGCCATCTTGGGGTTTTCTATGTTAATCAAGGCGCTTCCAGTATCAACGCCACACATTGTCTCTAGCCAAGCCAGAGTAAGTGAATTGCAACAAAGCCGAATTAAATAATCATGGTTGCTTCTATACTCAAACAACGTGGAATTATAATTAGGCAGTAACGAAGTGAATCCCCAATCATATAAATAAACGATATGATTGGGGTAAGCCAACACCACGGTGAGCGATTATCTGTTTTGATTTAGTGATTATTTCGCTAGACTGTCGCCATCGTCTCCTTTTGGGCCTCATCTGATAATGAAACAACTGCTCGACTTTATTCCGCTGATTATTTTCTTCGTACTATTTAAGCTTTACGATATCTATATTGCGACTGGCGCGCTGATCGCCGCAACCGCACTGCAAGTGGTGATCACTTACTTTTTAGTCAAAAAAGTCGAAAAGATTCAGCTGATCACTTTTGCTCTTGTGGCTATTTTTGGCGGCATGACCATCTTCTTACATAATGATAACTTTATAAAATGGAAGGTGACTATTGTCTATCTGGTGTTTGCTATCGGACTTGCTGTCAGCCATAAACTGGGTAAATCAGCGATTAAAGGTATGCTTGGCAAAGAAATTTCACTACCGAATGATATTTGGGCCAAAATCACTTGGGCATGGGTGATGTTTTTTGCTGTCTGTGCGCTTCTCAATACTTACATTGCCTTTCAGCTCTCGTTAGAAGTATGGGTTAATTTCAAGGTTTTTGGCTTACTTGCCGCAACGTTTATCTATACTTTACTGACCGGATTTTATATCTATAAACACCTGCCAAAAGAGCAAAAAGACACGGAGCAGTAACGGGAGGCAGCCCGATACTCATAACACTTTTGAGCTTAATCCTATTTTAAGGGTATAATCTCAGTTCTTTTTCAGCGACCCTTGTGGGTCGCTGTTTTGTTTATTGTGGATGTCGAAAATGAATCAGGATGCACACTCTCCTAAAGGCCAACTATTATTGAGAACGTTAGCGATGCCAGCCGATACCAATGCCAATGGTGATATCTTTGGTGGCTGGATTATGTCGCAACTCGATCTCGCTGGTGGTATTCTCGCTAAAGAAATTTCCAGCGGACGTATTGTTACTGTCTCTGTTTCTAGTATTACCTTTAAAAAACCAGTCAAAGTCGGTGATGTGGTGTGCTGTTATGGTGAATGCACCAAAATCGGCCGAACCTCGATGTCGATTAATCTTGAAGTGTGGGTCAAGCCAATCAAGGAAGATGGGGTACTTGATCGCTTTCAAGTGTGTGAAGCCACGTTTAATTATGTCGCGATTGATGCAGATGGGCGGCCTCGAGTGATAAAGCAGAGAGGCGCTTGATCACATAACGAAGGATTAATAATATTAATCGTCAATAGGCATTTTAAAATCGCTTTACTTTCAGTACATTAACATCAACCATACTGACTAAACCGAAAGTTATAGGTAGACAGATAATCTACTTTTAAACACCAATAAGGATATCAATATGTGGTATGTGATCTTTGCTCAGGATGTACCGAATTCTCTAACACAACGCCTTAGTGCTCGTCCTGCTCATTTAGCACGCTTACAAGCATTACGTGATGAAGGTCGCTTGCTTACTGCGGGACCAATGCCTGCTATTGATGCAGAGAATCCAGGTGACGCTGGATTTACTGGCTCAACAGTGATTGCTGAATTTGAATCTCTACAAGCCGCCCAGCAATGGGCTGACAACGACCCTTATGTCACGGCTGGCGTTTATGCCCAGGTGATCGTCAAACCATTCAAAAAAGTGTTTTAATTATGAATAAGTTACTATTGTCCTGCGTAGGACTGACGATGCTATTATTGGCTGGCTGTAGTTCAACCGCCGATCAACAAAAACACCTAGAACTGCTTGCCGCTAATCGCGCCAGCGTATTAAACGCTGAACTCCCGATTGAACAAGGCCCTTTGACTATCATGCGTGCCAGCGCCAAGGGGACAATGATTGAAATGATGATGATTTATAACAACGACCAACAAGGTGCGACCCCAATTGATCAAGTGATGCAATCCAGTTTACAACGTTTTTGCTCGACACCTGATATTCGTGCCAATCTTGATGTCGGCATTAGTTATCGTTTCTTGGTACGCAACCCACGAGGACAAACCATGGTTGACCAATCGATGACAAAAAGTAGCTGCAAATAAACGCTAAATTCGGCTTTCCTATCGATGAGAATTCAGTCGCGGGCAAACTCAAATGAACAAGGTCTAACCATTCCGGTAGACCTTGTTTCTCTAACAAGTCAGCACTTCTTGCTGCTCAATCAATAATGGGGATAAATCAATATACTTACCCAAATCTCGGCACTTAATACTTGGCATGTAGGGAATCTCACCTAACTTTGGCGCATCAATCCGATGTTCTAGTAATTGAATAATATCTGCATAGTGCTCGGTTCCAGGATTGACTCGATTCGCTACCCAGCCAACAATCTTTAATCCATCAGCATGAATGCTTTCTGCCGTTAGTAAAGCATGGCTTAAACAACCCAGTTTAATACCAACAACTAAAATCACTGCTAATTGTTCTTGCTGCACCCAGCGAGATAAACCCTCACTATCCGATATTGGTACCCGCCAACCACCTGCGCCTTCAACCAATACAACATCAGCATGAGATTGTAACTTCGCGAGTTTTTCACTCAGCACACTAGTATCTATATTTACCTGCTCATGTTTGGCGGCAATATGAGGCGAAGCCGGCAAGGCTAACGGATACGGATTAATATCTTCATACGGCATTTTGACGGTTGCTGCTTGCAACAAATGTAAAGCGTCGCCGTTACGCATTCCTTCTGCCGTTTGCTCACATCCAGCCGCTACTGGTTTATAACCTATAGTAGAAAAACCACGAGCGGCCAATGCCTGCAAAATCGCTTTTGAAGCCACGGTCTTACCCACATCGGTATCCGTACCGGCAATAAATATTGCGTTAATCATCGATGTAACACCCCTAAACAAACTTGATACGTTGCAGGTAGGAGGCCTTGCTGACCAGCAAACTGCTGATAGGCCTGCTCTACCTGAGCAAGAGTGTGGCGGCCCGTTAGCCCTTGAGATCGGCCATGGATATGGGTGGCCCCAATACCTTTCAGATCGCGCATTAATTTATAAGCGCTCTCATACCACACGGTTATTGCGGGTAAGTCTAAGTGATATTGCGCAAAGTCAGATTGCGCTAACGCAAGGTTTATCTTATTCACATCCGCAAAGCGTTTAACGTGTTGATGTACATCAACCTTCTGCCACGCTTGTGCTAACTCGGTTAATGATCCAAACAATAAAGTGGAAAATCTTGCTTGTCCTTGAGGTTTGAGAATGCGATGAATTTCTTGCAGCGGAACGACTAAATCCTCACACCACTGTAAGGCTAAACTCGAAAACACCAGATCAAAGTGCGCAGCTTTGAAAGGGAGAGCTTCAGCGTCAAGTTGGACATAATGCATTCGATAATGACCACAACGCTGTTTAGCCTGATACAACATTGCTGATGAAAGATCCGCACAGACGACGGTCGCACCCCGTGATCGCAGTTGCTGAGCGAAATAACCCGTACCACATCCCAAATCCAGTACCTGCCAATCCACCAGTTGTTTGGGCAAAGTGTCCAATAACCGTTGCCCGACATCACGTTGAAAAGCCGCATGTTGATCGTAACGAGATGCCGCTTTGCTGAAGGCTTGAGCAATGGCTTTTTTCGTTGCCCCTTGCTCAGCGTGCTCTACCCCAACCGCGAGGTTCATAATTGCCCCTCCATCGCCATCATTAAAGCATCCGCCAGCTTTGTGACTTGTTGATTGGTGTGATTGGCCGTTAACGTAATTCGCAGTCTTGCTTGATTGGTCAGGACCGTGGGGGGGCGAATTGCACCCACCCAAATGCCACCATCACGCAGTCGGTCAGCAATAGTGATGGCACGCTGGTTGCTTCCAAGGATAAATGGTTTGATGGGAGTTGAAGTGGAAACAAAGCCAGGCACACCAGTAAGCATTTGGTCATAGACCATAGAAAGTTCTTGCAACTTCTCTCTGCGCCACGATTGTTGTTGCACCATTTGGATAGAATGGCAGAGAGCATAAGCTTGTGCTGGCGGCATCGCCGTTGAATAGACATGATGACGAGCAAATTGGGTTAAATAATCTCCCAAAGCCTCACTACATAAGATTGCTGCTCCCGATAAACCAAGCGCTTTACCAAAGGTGACGACCAAAATATCGGGTTGAATTCCTGCTTGCGCGCAGCTTCCTCGCCCTTGCTCCCCCAAAACACCAATACCGTGTGCATCATCAACCATCAGCCATGCTCGTTGATCAATCTGCTGCTGGATTGATGATAAAGGCGCCCTATCACCATCCATACTGAATACCCCCTCAGTGACTACCAACGCGTGCTGGGATGAATGGGCGGTTAACAATTGCTTAAGGTGTTCAAGATTATTGTGCTGAAAGCGCCGTAATTGAGCTGAAGATAATAGACCAGCTTCAATCAACGAGGCATGATTAAGCTTATCTTGTAAGAGCAGGTCCCCCTCCTCTAACAAGGTGAACAACAGGGCTTGATTGGCGCTAAAGCCAGAGCTAAATAAAATAGCTCGAGGATACCCTAACCACTCGCAAAGCAAGGCTTCAAGCCGCTGATGCGCGGGTGAAAAACCACTCACTAATGGTGAAGCGCCGCTGCCAGCACCAAAGTGAGCTAAGCCTTGCTGCCACGCTTCAACTAATGAGCGGTCTCTCGCTAATCCTAAATAATCATTACTCGCAAAATGATCATACTTTCGCCCTGCGTGAACTAATTGCGCTGAATCTGTGGTTTGAACTGCTGACAATTGGCGGGTTAAGCCTCGTTGGTTTCGCTCATTCAGCGCATACTCAATCCGTTGCTCAAAGGCTAGCATCGTAAAACAGATCCGTATTACTTGGTCTTGATGCAACACGTTCAATCACTTGATCGAGCAGATCGTTTTCTGTCACTTGATCCGGTTTTTGAATCGCTTGTTGACGGTTAATACCTAACTTATTAAACAGCTGCAGATCACTGTCTTCAGCAGGATTTGGCGTAGTTAATAATTTGCAACCATAGAAGATTGAGTTGGCACCAGCCATAAAACACAGTGCCTGCATCTGTTCGTTCATCTTCTCTCTCCCTGCGGATAAACGCACCGCAGATTTTGGCATCATGATCCGTGCAACCGCAATTAACCTTATAAAATCAAAAGGCTCAACCTCTTCTGCACTCGCGAGTGGTGTTCCTTGAACTTTAACCAGCATATTAATCGGCACACTTTCAGGTTGAGTCGGTAGGTTCGCCAACTCAACGAGCAGGCCAGCACGATCATCAACACTTTCTCCCATGCCGATGATCCCGCCAGAACAAATTTTCATTCCGGAATCACGGACATGAGACAGGGTATCTAAACGGTCTTGGTAGGTTCGCGTGGTAATAATATTGCCGTAAAATTCAGGAGAGGTATCAAGATTATGGTTGTAATAATCTAATCCCGCTTGCGCTAGCTCATACGCTTGCTCTGCACTGAGCATGCCTAACGTCATACAGGTTTCTAGCCCTTTTTCTTTGACACCAGCAATCATCGCTTTCAACAATGGCATATCGCGCGCTTTGGGATTTTTCCATGCTGCTCCCATGCAAAATCGTGTCGATCCCGATTGCTTGGCTTTTTCCGCCGCGTCTAAAACACGCTCTACTTCCATAAGTCGCTCTTTATCAACATCAGTCCGATAATGAGCACTTTGTGGACAATATTTGCAATCTTCCGGACAAGCCCCAGTTTTGATCGACAATAAGGTACTGACCTGAACATGGTTATGCGGATGAAACTGACGATGTACTTGCTGCGCAGTAAATAACAAATCCATAAACGGTTGTTCAAGCAGCGCCGTAACTTCCGCCCTTGTCCAGTTGTGACGTACTTCCACGAGTAATCCTTAGCAATGTGCCTTGCTTGGTGACATTTATGCGCTGTAGTCTACTTAAGCGACATCAACTGTCAATGACAATTAAATTAAATAGTTTACATCAGGTCAAATAACAACCATAGGCAGGAGCGCTAATG
>NZ_WXWK01000028.1:0-26147 GCF_009904835.1 Vibrio sp. V33_P6A3T137
TGATTTAATACCTTGAAATAAAACAATAAAGCTCAAAACTGAGTAATTGTAACAAATTGTATGATTAAGAAAGCGAGAAAGCTGTCTTGGTTTCCATTAAAAGATAGAGAGATAAAAGTGCTGGGCAGCTCGTCTTTATTTGAGAGCAAGAAGTGAAAGCACGATAGCTTTCACTTCTACATTTTGCATCCAATATACCTATTGAACGTTGACTGGATTTAAAGTTGTAAAAACGCTTTCATTTGATCGACTAATCGTTCTGCGGTGGGCTTATCGGCCATCTCGGCAAAGATTCTCAGTAAAGGTTCCGTGCCGGAAAAACGGGCAATGATCCAGCCACCGTTGGAAAAATAGACTTTCGCTCCATCTTCATAGCTGACTTTTTCTATCTCATCGTCAAAGTCTGGCAGCTGTTTTTCAACATACAGCTTATTGTACAGAGAGGCCTTTTGCTGCTGACTAAATTTACAATCCCCTTCGGCGGTGTAAGCATAACCATAGCGGCCATAGATCTCTTGCAATAATTCAGAGAGTTTTTTACCGGTGACACTGAGCATTTCAACCAATAAGCTAGAAGCAAAGACGCCGTCTTTACCTTTGATATGCCCGCGAATGGTCAAGCCCCCTGAACTTTCACCGCCAATCAAAGCATCAGTCGCCTCCATTTGTGAAGAAATATGCTTAAAGCCAACTGGAACTTCAAAGCATTGCTCGCCATGATCAGCGGCAATTTTATCCAATAGATGCGTAGTGGCAATATTACGTACTACCGAACCTTTCCAGCCTTTATATTCCAGTAAGTAATAGTAAAGCAGCATTAGCACTTCGTTGGGATGAATAAAATGGCCTTTTTCATCAATAATCCCCAGTCGATCCGCATCGCCATCGGTGCCAATGCCAATGTCATAGCCTTCATTTTTCACTAGGTGTTGCAGGCGATATAAGGTAGCGGCACTGGGCGATGGCATTAATCCGCCAAAATCAGGATTTTTCCCATCGTTGATCACATCAACATCACAGCGGCCATTGATCAGGACGGTTTGTAGTGCATTTTTCGCCACGCCAAACATAGGATCGATCAATACCCGTAAATTTGCTTTACGGATCGCGTCAATATCAATCAAGTTAATGATCGAATCGACAAAATCATTCATTGGATTAATGTTGATGATAAGTTGTTCCGCGATAGCTTGCTCAAAATCGAGCGATCGAATGTCGCTAAGCGTCAACCTTGCTGTCTGTTGTTCAATTTTTTTCGTAATAATTTCATCAGCGTCACGTCCACCGCGGATAAACACTTTAATGCCATTATAATCGGCAGGATTATGTGAGGCGGTAATGCAGGCCGAGTAAGCGCAGTCCATAACTTTTGCTTGAAACATCACCACAGGCGTGGGGACAAATTTATTAATAAAACTGACCACGATGCCATTGCCCGCAAGGACTTCTGCAAACCAGCGCCCGGCCTTATCGGATAAAAAGCGGCGATCATAGCCAATCACAAAGCCTTGCTCTGTCACTTGTTCTTGCTGAATGATGTTGGCTAGCGCTTGTGCGACGATGCGTACATTGTCTTTGGTAAACTCTTCACCAATAAAGGCTCGCCAGCCTCCGGTACCAAATTGAATCATGCTTCTCTCCTTAGAGGGGCGCAAAAATGCGCCCCAAGCTGTTTAGCCCATTGTGACGATGACTTGATTGACTGAGCCTGCTGTTTGCACCGGAATCGCCCCTTCAATCGCTTGACCGTTCAAAGTGATCGATTTCACGCCTTTAGAAACGTGATCAGGGTTTTCAACCTTGATCTGATAGGTCGCACCACGCCATTGACGGCTGACTTCAAATCCAGGCCATGAGGTTGGAATGCAAGGATCGACATCTAAGCCCTCAAAGCCAGTGCGAATCCCCAACATAAAGTTGGTGGTGGCGTAGTAAGCCCAACCTGAAGTACCGGTCAGCCAAGGATGGTTGGCTCGACCATGATCCTTATGATCGCGACCCATGATGAACTGCACATAGGAGTAGGGCTCAGCGATACGAGTTTCGATATGATCGTTTTGATTATAAGGATTGAGCGCATCGTACAATTCCATCGCTCGATCGCCACGGCCGAGTTTTGCTTCCGCCACCCATGCCCAAGGGTTAGGGTGAGAGAAAATCGCGCCATTTTCTTTTACCCCTTGGTAAACACGAGTCACAAAACCAATATCATCATTTGGGGTCGCAAAGGATGGCGCATTGAGATGCAAACCATATTGAGAGAAGAGGTACTCATACACTGCATCCATAGCTTTGATGCCACGTTCGTGGCTCACCGCACCAGACAGCACAGCCAGTGAATTGGATTCCAGATGCACTTTGCCTTCTACTTGGTCAAAAGTGCCAATCTTATCGCCATCTTTAGTCAGGCCGCGAATGTACCATTGACCTTGTTCATCCCATAAATGGGTTTCACACGCGGCGCGCACCCCGTTAGCCATGGCTTGGTATTTATCGGTGGCCGCTTCATCGTGACGGAATCGAGACAGTTCGAGGAATGCTTCTAGTGCCCAGAAGTGAAGAAAAGACACCATCGCCGATTCACCACCGCCAAGATTCAGACAGTCGTTCCAGTCGGCGCGTAGACCTTTACAAATTCCGGTTTGACCCACGTATTCGGCGGAGAAATCGAGTGCTGCCATCATATGTTGGTATACGGTGGCATCACCGCCATCGGCATAAGGAATCACTTGATCGATAAAGGCCATATCGCCAGTTTCTTTCACGTAATTTAAGATGGTCGGCACGATCCATAGGTGATCGTCAGAGCAAGTGTCTTTGATGCCGTGGATCTTATCGTCATCAGAAGGCGTTGGAACGACGGTTGGCGATTTTGATGGTTTGACATTGGCTTTTTCTGGATCAAACCAGTCTGGATCAAAAAGGTGTAAACCGTAGCCCGCTTGCACTTGACCACGCAGCAGATCAACTAAGCGTTTACGGGTCATTTCAGGGTTAGTATGAGGCACCGAGATGGCATCTTGAGCGGTATCACGATAACCAAGTCCAGTACGGCCACCCACTTCGATGAAAGAGGCAAAGCGTGACCAGACTACGCAGGTTTCCGCTTGGTAGAGCGTCCAAGTGTTAATCATGGTATCCAAGCCTGGATTAGGGGATTTGACTTGGAACTTGGCGCAGCGTTCATCCCAATGGGCTTTTATCGCTGCCAATGCTTGATCAACCTGTTGTGGATCTTGATATTTTTCACGTAGTCTGGCACCGTTACCTTTCCCGACCCCTAATACCACAGCAAAACGGACTTTTTCTCCGGGTTGGAGGACAAACTGCTTATGCAGCGCACCACAATGGTTATAGCAAGTTTGTGCGCTGTTTGAGCATCGACCTTGCTCTACCGCAATTGGGTTGGCTTCATCACGGTACATGCCGAGGAATTGGTCACGTTGACCGTCGTAGCTGTCGGCATCGAAGGTTGCGGTGAGATAATAAAAACCTAAGAAATCATCAGTGTTGTAATACAGATCGTATTCAATCACCCCTTCTTTATATTCAGTACCAGCAGAATAAAGTGACATCTGATGGTTTTGGTTATCAGATTTAATATGGCTAAAGGAAAATTCAACATAGTTGAAAGCACTGATATTCCGCGTCTCATTGGACGTGTTTTCAATCACCACATCCCACAGTTCAGCATCTTCTCCTTTGGGTACAAACAGTGTTTTGCTCGCGACGATACCTTGGTATTCGCATTTAAAGATTGAGTAAGACAGACCATGGCGAACTTCATAGTTGGCTTGGGCAAGGCTTTTCGCCACCGGCTGCCAAGAAATAGACCAAAAATCACCACTGGTATCATCACGTAAATAAACATAATGACCGGGACGATCTTGAGTAAAGTTCGGTCGAAACTTAGTGACACGATTGTACTCAGGAGAATGATAGAAAGCGTATCCGCCAGCGTTATGTGAAATCACGCTGCAGAATTTTTCTGTGCCAAGGTAGTTGGTCCACGGGGCCGGAGCATCGGGGCGAGTAATGACGTATTCGCGATTTTCATTATCGAAATAGCCGTATTTCATGATGTTTTCCTTTTCAAACACTGCTCAATGGGGCAGATAAAAAATAAAGAGTTAAGTAGATTTAGTTCTGCTGCTTTGCTTGCCATGGATGGCGATAGTCAATACCTTGCTGCTCAAGTAGCGGCAGATGACCTTTTAAACGTGTCAAATAACCGGACCAATCACGATGCTGTTTTTCGGTCCAGCCAGCTTCGGCGAGAGCGGTTAAGCGTGGATAAATCATATAATCGAGACGTGATGGGTTATTGATTCGTTCGCACCATAGGGCGCATTGAATACCGAGGATACGTTTACGCAGCGGATCGTTATCGGCGACCTCAGCTAATGGCTCATAGCCATAAGCGCGTTCTAGCGGTGTCACTCCGGCCCAATCAACACCGGGTTCTTCTGGCGCGTAATCTTGTACGATGTCTAAGTAGGTAAATTGTCCCGGTTGTAAGATCACATCAAAGCCTTGCTTGGCGCAGTGCAAAGCGGCTTTTTCCGACAGCCAAGAGTAGATCACGGTATCTTTACTGACTTTATTGCCATGGTGCGCCTCTTCCCATCCGACCATGCGTTTACCCAGTGACTTAAGTTTTTGCTCGGCATAACGCAGCAGATGACCTTGTAATTCATGGCTACTGGTATAACCATGCTCTGCCATTAAGGCTTGGCACTTAGGGCTATTGAGCCAGACACCCTCAGGGACTTCATCGCCACCGATGTGAACCCATGGGCTTGGAAACAGGGCAGCGACTTCTTCTAAAACCCGATCAATAAACTGATAGGTGCCGGGCAGAGCGGGAGAGAGCACGTTATCGGTATAATATTGAATACTGCGATAAGCTGACTTGTCTTCTCTATCGATTAACCACTCAGGGAGTGACTTGATGGCCGCGCGGCTGTGACCGGGAATATCGATTTCTGGGATGACCGTGATCCCACGCTCAGCGGCATAGGCAATCACCTCTTTGATTTCGTATTGACGATAAAATCCCCCATGACGTTCCGTGAGCGTGCTGTACTGGGGCTCTAGTTCCTCATCAACACCGCGCCATGCGCCAATGTCCGTTAGTTGCGGCAGCGATTTAATTTCAATCCGCCAGCCTTCGTCATCGGTTAAATGCCAATGAAAAGTATTGAATTTGTAGTAGGCCAGTTGATTAATTAAGCGTTTAACCGTTTCTAAAGAGTGAAAATGCCGCGCGCAATCGAGCATCATGCCTCGGTAGTCAAAGCGCGGAGCATCACTAATGGTTAAGCAGGGAAAATCGACAACCGGATCATTGTGTTGCGCGAGCTGTAATAGCGTAGCGCTGGCATACATAAAGCCAGTTTCGCTATTGGCGAAGACGCGAATGGCTTGTTGGTCGATCTCCAATTGATAACTTTGTGCATCAAGTGTTGGTTTAAGACAATAAAGGATCGGCGCGGCTTCCGCTTTATCCTCAATAGGGAATGCGTATAACGCCATCAACTGCTCTCGAAACCACTGACTGGCGTGATGAGCTTTTTCCGTTTGTATTGCGAATCCACTTTGGCGAGGTAAAGAGAGTTTGCCCTCGAATCGCTGCAGTTGATTAGGGTAGGGAATTAAACACAGCTCTGCGCACTCAACCGCCTCGACAACACTGCGCCGTTTATGGCTAGACAGCAGAGCGATGGGCGTGACGGTAACGGTTTGGCGATGAATAGTATTGGCACTTGACCATTCGATAAAAGCCTCTTTAATACCGTCGGTATAAAAGTGGAATGGTGCGGTTTTTATGCTAAATTCACAGTAAAAGTGACTATTGGCAGCTAAAATCTGGCAATTAGGCTCGATGGTGCAAAAGCTCCCTGTTTGCTGTAGCTGACCTTGAGTGAGGGAATTGGGGTCAATATAACGCTCAATCACAAAGTGTAAGCGCCAGTCAGTCAGGGGCTGATCGCTTAGATTATGCAAGGTTAAGCCAAAACGGCAATGGCTAGCTTGCTCGCTCAGCACAGCAAAATCCATTCGATAATTCATACTCTATCCTTACTGCCATTGACGTTGAGCAAGTGAGTTAAATGCGGACTCATGGTTATTCTCCTACGGAGGTAAAGTGAGCAAACTGAGTGGTCATTGCTAACAAATACCAAGCGGCATGAGGCATCCACTGCTCTGCCCAGCGCCAGTTTTGTAGCAAATCGTCTTTTTGTGGTTCAGGGTTAAAAGCGATATCTTGCTCATCATCAAATCCTGCGGTAATCCCATTGCAGATCCCGCCTTTGGCATTAAAAAAGCCCAAATCTGGTAAATAATCGGGATTATGATGGCCATGACCATCGAGCATGCAGAGGTCATAAGGATTAAGCCCTAAGATCCAATTCAGTGAATTGTGGGCTAGTGCAAGTAATGACTGACTCAGGCGGTTATCGGTAAGATAAGGCTGTACTAAATAAGCCATACTGGCTAATGAAGCGAGCCGAGCATTTTCCCCTTGCCACCAGTAACCAGTTTCGTTGTCGTGAGCCATGAAAAAAGCGCTGCGTTTTAGGCCTTTAGTGTCACATACGTATTGTCGTGGGTAACCGAAAGGATTGTGTACTTGCGAGCTAATGGTCAGTTCAAATTGACAGGCTTGAGTCACCACCTGCTGCACAACTTCGCGCTGGGTCAGTTCAGGCTCAATTGCCAGATATTCACACAGTGCAATCACAGGCAAACCAGCTTCAACCCCATGATAATAAGGGCGCGAACCGTCCTGATTGGCTGACCAAAAATGGTTATGCTGTTCATCACTCATTTGTCGAGCAGATAAACGCTGAGCCCATTGGCGAGCTTCGAGTAAATAGTCGGCTTGCTGAGTACTTTGATAGAGCTCACAACTGGCTAATAGGGCGCAATATTCATCAATGATATTTTCTTGCTGATCATCTAGATAAGCGAGATTGGCCGTTAGCAAATGTTGATAACCTCGCTGTGCTGCTTCTAGGTATTGCTGCTGAGTAAACTCGCCGTGCTCGGATAGGCGAGCCGCCGCCGCTAGCGCGGCAATCGCCACTCCTGCACCTTGACGAAAGCCAGCTTGATAATCTTCTGATTTACGCCCTTGTTGAGTGGCATAGCTACAAATTTCGCGTTGTTTGGGATCTTTACTCCACTTGTCAAATACTGTGACATAAAAAAAACCCTCGGCGTTTTGCATACGAACGAGAAAATCAGCACCAAACAACGCCTCTTCCATGAGACGAATGCGAGAGAAATCAGCAAAACCCGAGTGATGGTTTAAAAGCGCTAACCCTTTGAGCATATTCCATACCACCATAGGTGTTTGTTGTGGGTTCAAATAGTTAGCGTAAGAAAGGTGACTGAAGTATTTACTGACGTCACCAGAAGCATCGTACCAACCGCCGTGCACATCGGCAGTGAGTGAAGTGCCCAGCAGTGGTACTTGCTTATCTTGTCTATCGAATACGCCAGCACAGCGTTGTGATTTAAAATAATGCAGTACATCCGAAAAGGTACGCTGCATCAGTAGCCCAGATTGAATAGTAAAAGTGGCTGAGCGTGCGTTATCGACACAAAGATAGAATTGACCCATTTGCGTGATGGCCGAAAAATCGAGACGATGAAAATGCCCCTGATGCCAACCATCGACTTGGCCACCAAATTCAATCGCAATACGAGCCATAGTTTGATGTGTATGCGCACATACCAAGCGGGCTTCTTCAACGTAAAAAGCCGATTGATAGGTTAATAATACGGCCTGTTTAGGTCCCAACGCTTCATAACCAATGTGGTTAGTGAGTAATTGCATTCCTCTCTCCGTTAATCACGCAAAATCGTTGTTATGTTGATGATTCAATAGTTATTTATCTCCTTGCTACTTGACGCTCCAAGTTGTTTGCAGATAGCGATTCGACATTTCCTTATCGTGACCCCAAAGTCGCGAGCCAACGATAAGGACAGTATTAATGTTCAAATAAATAACAGCGCACAAAATGGTTTTCTGATAGCTGGGTTACCTCGGGCAGTTTTTCTCGGCAGCGCTCGCTGGCGTGCAGGCATCGCCCAGCAAAGGGACAGCCAACGGAGTCGGGTGTCCAGAGTGGAATTTCACCTTTATTGCCTTTGAGCTTTTCATGAATCGACTTTTTAGGATCGGGAACCGCAGAGACGAGCAACTGGGTATAAGGATGCTGTGGATCGTGAATGATCTCATCGGTGTCTCCCCATTCGACCATATGACCGACATACATCACGGCGAGATCTTCGGCAATATAACGGGCGGTGGCGATATCATGGGTGATGTAGAGTAGAGACATCTGTTTTTCAAACTTCATCTCTTGCATTAAGTTCAAGACCCCAGCACGAATCGACACATCGAGCATCGAGGTTGGTTCATCAGCGAGTACCACTTCTGCGCCAACGGCGATATTACGAGCTAAGTTGATGCGTTGTCGCTGTCCACCAGAGAGCTGATGAGGGTATTTTTCAGCGGTCTCTTTCGGCGGAATCAAACCAACCTGCTCAAGCAAATCATACACTCGCTCTTGCAGCTCTTTTTTATTCCCCGGTGTGACTTTTTTATGGATCAGTAGCGGACGAGCGATGTGATGAAAAATGGTATGGGTTGGATTGAGCGATCCAAAGGGATCTTGCCATACCATCTGCACACCCTCACGGTAGTGCATTAAATCTGAACGTGATTTAATGTTAAGAATATCTCTGCCTTTGTATTCAATCGTTCCTGAACTGGGGGCATACATCTTGGCGATCATTTTGGCCGTGGTTGATTTCCCTGAACCAGATTCTCCCACGACTGATAAGCCACGACTTTTGTACATTTTAAATGATACGTCATTGATAGCGCGCATCATCGGTTGTTTAAGACTATTGCTATTTAGTGGAAAATCCTTGACGAGATTCTTACCTTCCACCAACAGTTGGCCTAATACATTACTCATTGTTATCTCCAGAAATTCAGTTGTTTGCCTACCTCAATACTCATGCTTTTCGCTGAGCAATCGGCTCACCATAGAGATGGCAATTCGAGAAGCGTCCTTGTTCAATTAGACGCAACTCAGTGGGCACTTTGCTGCAGGCTTCATGAACGCGATCGCAGCGAGCTTGAAAACGGCAACCATGGGGAATTTCCAATAAGTTCAGTGGATTGCCAGGGATTCCTGTGAGTTTATTTTTCGGTCCGGTTAAAGGTGGGAACGAGCTGCCTAGCCCTTTGGTATAAGGGTGATAAGGGGTCTCTAAAATTTGTTTAGAAGGAGCCACCTCAATCAGTTCACCAGAGTACATAATCCCAATCCGGTCTGAGAATTCGACCATCAAAGACAGATCGTGAGTGATGAACAAAATGGCAAAGCCAAATTCCTCTTTTAACGCATAGATCTTTTGCAAGATCTCTCGTTGGACGACCACATCCAATGCAGTAGTGGGTTCATCCATAATGATCATTTTCGGATTAAGGGCTAAAGCAATCGCAATTACTAGCCGTTGACGCATCCCTCCGGAGAATTGATGCGGATAGTCATTGAGACGGCTAGGATGAATATCGACAATCTCTAATAAGCCTTCAGCACGCCGTTTCGCTTGTGAGCGGCTCATATTGGTATGACGCATGATCACGTCACAAAACTGCTCTTCCATGGTCAATACAGGGTTAAGTGCATTCATGGCACTTTGGAAGACCATCGACATTTGGCTCCAGCGAAAGGACTGCATACGTTCTTCACTGTATTGCAAAATATTTTCGCCGTTGAAGATGACTTCTCCCCCAGTAATAAATGCGGGCGGCTTATGTAAACGCATTAACGAGAAAGCGACGGTCGATTTACCACAACCAGATTCGCCAGCGAGGCCAAAGATTTCTTTTGGCGCAATATCAAAGCTGACATTATTACAAGCGCGAACATCGCCCGCATCGGTAATATAATCAACACAGAGGTTGCGGATTGAGATAATAGGTTGGGTCATGATTATTTGTCTCCGCTCCAAATGGCTTGTTGAGGTTGCATGGCTGGTTTACGCTCTTTCTGTTCTTGCTTGGCAAGCTTCTTCCAACGTTTCATGCCTTTGTGAGAACGCAATTGTGGGTTTGCTATCTCATCAACCGCAAAGTTAAGCAACGCTAAGCCAGTCACCAATAAGGTTAAAGAAAGGCAAGGAGCTAACAGTTCCCACCACGCGCCAATTAACATCGAGGAGGAGGTTTGTACGTTATAGAGCATGATGCCCCAACTGATGGTGTTTGGATCGCCTAAACCGAGAAAGGAGATGGTGGCTTCCATCATAATCGCGTACATCACCGAGCCGATAAAACTTGCCCCAACAATCGAAATCAGGTTAGGAAGAATTTCGACGAAAATGATCCGCCAAGAAGACTCACCCAGTACTTCCGCGGCTTTAACAAACTCTTTTTCACGCAGTGCCATGGTTTGTGCTCGCACGACTCGAGCGCCCCAAGCCCAGGAGGTACAACCGATTATCAGCGCGATGGTCAGTGGTCCAGCTTGACCAATGAAGGCGGCGACCACAAACAGTAAGGGGTATTGGGGAATCACCAACATGATGTTCATCGCAGCGGTAAGAAAATCATCGATTTTTCCACCAAAATAACCCGCAGAGACGCCAATAATGGTCGCTAAAAAGCATACGGTGATCCCAGCGCCAAAACCGACCGCCAGTGATACTCTTGCTCCATAGGCCACTTGCGCCCACACATCTCGTCCCATACGGGTAGTGCCGAGCACATGGTTCTCTTTTTTGGACATCGCCAAAGTTCGACGATCGTTGCCCAGATTAGTTGCTATCCAACCGTCTGGATTGGCTTTTGCGGCTTTGACGATAAAGCTTGGGTATTCATGTGGATTTCCCGTCCGTTTATCGGGTGCATGTTGAGTAATTAACGGCGCAAAAACGGCCATCAGTAAGAACAGGCTAAGAATGATCACTCCGAGCATTGCCATTCTATTACCACGAAGAAGTTTCACGAGTGCTTGCATAATTATTTACCTCCCCGGCGTAAACGCGGGTCGAGCACAACATAAAGCATGTCGGCGAGTAAGTTAAAGAACAGCATAAAGAGCGTCATGATGATCAATTGGCCTTGCAAAACCTGGTAATCTCGAGCAGTGATCGCGTTGAACAAAACCGTACCAAGGCCGGGGTAGTTGAAGATAATCTCAATAATTAATTGACCACCTATCGCCATGCCGAGTGACATTGAAAGAGCGGTGACGCTGGGTAATAGTGCATTACGAGCGGCGTAGTTAAAAACGACTCGGTTTTCACTGAGTCCTTTGCCTTTCGCCATCGTGATGTAATCTTCAGCCAACAAGTTAATCATGTTGTTGCGCATGTTGACTAAGAAGCCACCTATTTGCACGATTGAGGCACAAAGCAAAGGCAGTACAGCGTGAAATCCTACGTTTTTAATAAAGGCCCAGCTTGTCCAATCTGGAATGGTACCTGGTGTGTAAGCGTAACCAGTTGGGAACCATCTTAAGCCGATAGCAAAGGTGTACATGGCGAGCATGGCAATAACCACTTGGGGAACCGCTTGAATCACCAGCATCCCAGGGGTCACAAAAGAGTCGTAGTAACTGCCTCGTTTCCAAGCAGCAAAGATGCCGAGGATAGAGCCAATCGAAAATGAAATAATTACCGCTGTGCCAGCAAGAAATAGTGACCAACCAAAAGCACCCGCTAAAAGCTCATTAACACTTAATGGATAGAATTTGATCGATGTCCCGAGTTCCCAACTGAGGATGCTTTTCATATAAGTAAAATATTGAACCCAAATCGGTCCATCAACAAAGCCAAGCAGTTGTCTCATGGCTTCAATTCGTTCTGGTGTTACTTGTGCGGTTGCGTGTGCGAACATCATGGTCACCGGATCTCCGGGCATGGCTCGCGGTATAATAAAATTGAGGGTTGCTGCAACCAGCAACGCCGCAAAATAAAATGACAAACGTCTTAAAAAATATCCCATAACTTACCCCTTACTCACCCAGTCATCCTGATAACCCCGTGCTATTTGAAGTTGCGGTAATGTTGGCTAGCTGCAACTCCAAGCCGTTTGGTTATATTATTCAGGTCGCTCACAGAAAGTTGAGAGCGAGAAATCCCCTGACGACACGCGCCATACTTATCATTAATAAGAGAGGGGATTTTCAAGAGCGGCGCAACGAATGCGCCGCAGCAATCAACGTTTACTTAACGGGTTTTAAATCCAGTACATGTAGTAAACGCTCTGGGATACCAGCCCAAATACTTGGACGGCCTTTTGGATTTTCTTCGTTCCACCAGCCAGTAAAGCGCGTGGTGTTATATTGGTACATCCAAGCACCAGACAAAACAGGAGCGGTGACTTGATTTTCAGCGATGATCTTTTGGATCTTGTGAGCAATGGCTAGCTGTTCATTACGGTCTGCGGTTTTGTAGAAGCTATTTAGAAGACGGTCAAGCTCTTCATTTTTGAAGAAATGCATGGCAAAACGCGGCATTCCATCACCAGACTGTAGCGCTGAGTTATAACCACTATTCCAATAAGTGTAAGGATCGGCACCATGGAAGTAGTTGGTATAAGCGACATCGTAGTTACCTTCGAGCATGGCTTGGTTATAAACTGCAAACTCAGGCGTACGTGCTCGAGCTCTAATGCCCACTTCTTGTAACTGTTCAACGGCTAGCTGAACGGTGTTATTAAAATCGGTCCAGCCATTAGGCGATTGAATTAACAACTCAAAGGTTTTACCTGATGGTGTTTCGACAAAACCATTACCGTTAATATCTTTAAAGCCAGCTTTGGCGAGTAGCGCTTTGGCACCTTCGACATTGTAGGTATTGAAGCCTTTATACTTATCGTGTACCGCTTTATCTGACCATGCTTCAAACGCGTAGCCAAGACCAGAAGCAAAATCATTGACCGTACCACCACCATAGAAGGCGATATCAATGATGGTTTGACGATCCAGTGCCATTGAGAAGGCGCGACGGAAATCAACGTTAGTCAGTGCTTCTTTTTTCGCAGGATCGGCGTTTTTGAAGTTAATCATAAACGCTTGTGTTCCTGCCGCTGGATACCAGTAGTGGTGGTTTGGATTGGCCGCCGCGTAAGTACGATCGATATCGGGAACAAATGAGGATGTCCAGTCAAGCTCAGAGTTAATAATTTGTCCCAATAATTGGTCGTTATTGGCGATTTGTGGCACTCGTAAACAATCGACTTTTAAGCTTGCTGCGTCCCAGTAATTCGGGTTGCGGCACTGGATGTAAAGTTGTGGAGTAAAGGTATCAATTTCGGTAAATGGACCAGTACCAACCGGGTTTTGGTTAGTGAATGTCGTTGGCTCTTTGACATCTTTCCAGATATGTTGAGCAACAATCGGTACTTGAGCAATTTCATAAGGAACGTTGGAGTTAGCTTCACTCAAACGAAAACGCACTTTGTAGTCATTAATCTTCTCAACGCTGGTGACCCATTTATTGATACCGCGTTGATCTAATTCAGGTTTTTCTTTCACTAGATTGAATGAGAAGATGACGTCGTTCGCGCTAAAGCCCTTACCATCTGACCATTTGACGCCTTTACGAATATCGAAAGTGACACTCATTAAATCGTCAGACATAGAGAAGTTTTCGGCTAAACGCATAACGGGAGTATTACCGTGCATTTCATTAAAAATGACCAATGGTTCATAAATGAAGTCAGTAGTTGTTCTTAAATTCGTGGCAAGGTAAGGGTTAAAGTTGCGCACCATGGTTGGGTAAAAATCGGGTACGATGGTCAACTCACTGCGTGCAAACGCTGGAGTTGACACGGTTGCGGCTGCAGTAATTACGGCAGCGGCTAGGGCAGTTTTTTTTATATTGGCAAGCATAGCTGTTCCTTACTATTTGCTTTCATTTCACATACGGATATGAATAGGGTTTGAATGTCATCATCGGATTAACACTCGGCAATGACCCACCTCATGATGTTCATTAAGTCAAAGCTCAATGGCATGAGTGGCCTGTAGGTCGTTGACAGAGGTAAGGAAACACCTTACAAGGAAAATTATCAATTCTAATTCCCGTTAAAAACGTCAAAATACTCTTACTTGACGTCAGTTTTGTTAAAATGAATCTAATTGCCTCATGAGTGTTGAAATAGTAAACAGTGATTCACTTCGCAAATGAGTCAATTACGCCGTCAGTTTGTAAGTGGTTACTATCTTTCATGGTCTTTATATATATGGCGTCATCTGGTTTTTTTATTTACTGAGACCTTGCTCACTGGTGTTAAAAATAGAAATTTCACTTCATAAATTAAATCTGGCAAATTGTTGTGATTATCTTCGCAAACTTGACTTATTAGCCAGTTAAACAAGGTGCAACACTGAATTGGTTGCCGATTTAACGGAAAAATTATAGGTATAGAGAGATAAATCAGAGGGTTGTTTTGATAAGAAAATCAACGAACGTTAGCTTGATGATGATTGAGTTGGTGGCCATTAGTCGGGGGATTGCGGTCATCATACTGTAGATACCAATGAGTGGTTGAGAATTCAAACAAGCCTATTTAAATAGGCTTGTTTGATAAAGGGCCGTGATTGTTGAGACATCAAAGATTAGCCAGTGCAGTAGCGCTTAATCGCTCGTTAACAATTGCTGTAATTTATCTCGTTGTACTTCGATGTAGGTTCGCTCTGGGCCTTGCTCCTGACAGTGTTCCAATATGTAGTCAAGAGAGTTCAGCACCGTGCGCCAGCGAGGCGTTTTGGGTAGCGTTTCAATACGTAAGTACTTATCCAACGTTCGAGTTTGCAAAGTACTACGATCTAAATAGACGCGCCATAATCCACTTTGTTCAGCAAAAGTAAACTTACTTTGTCCTGTGACTTTTTCCCAGTAGTCGAGAGCGCTCGTCATCGCATCAACCAACACGGCGCGCATTAACGCCTGTTTTGATGGGGTTTCTCCGGCCACTTTTTCTGCGATGCGAGTAAATTCACCTCCTAGCTCTTTTAACTGCTGAAGTTTGTCTTTATCACCAGCAAAAGCATAGCTTGATAACGCGTCGACGGCGGTTTCCAGTTGATGGATACGATTGGCGTTAAGATTTCCACCGACATTAAAAATGTACATCGTTTTAAAACTGCTTCCTTCCGGTAAGCGAAGCACATCAGCGGAGAGGTGTTGTCTGACATCATCGATATAAATATCGATGTTCCCGCAATAATGCTCTTGCTCAACCAGTAAATATTTAGGGGCAATCAACTCTTCGGCGTTAGAGCGTTTGAGTTGATCTTGGCTGCGTTTAAATAGCTTACAGGCCGCCTCATTGGCAAAGCGGATTTTATTGTCTTCTCGTAAACACAAAATCGCTTCTGGCGCTGAATCCAGTTGCTCTAATAGTCGGCCTTGAGTTTCGAGTAAACTGGCTTCGACCATCGCTCGTTGTTTGAGCTCTTTTTGAAGTTGAGCATTTTCAATACGGCGTTGCTCTGCTTTACTGGCGCTTAAGTGAGCTTTAATTCGAGCGGCGAGTTCTTGTTTATTAAAAGGTTTTGATAAATAGTCATTGGCGCCAGCGGCAAAGCCTCTGATCCGATCATCACTTTGGGTTAATGCGGTTAGCATTATAATAGGTAGTTGCGCATGATCGTACTGCTCTCTTAATTGCTCACAGACCTGATAACCACTCATGCCGGGCATCATCACATCGAGCAGTAACAGTTCAGGTTTCTCTTTGGCAATTGCTTCAATAACCTCATGGCCATCAAGTGCTGTTCGGACACGATAGCCCTCTAGACGTAAAAAACTGTCTAATACACGCAGGTTAACCGGCTCATCATCGGCAATCAGCAGTAGAGGACCTTGTGGGTTTTCTGGTTGTTGCGGTTGAGTGAGATCGTCAATCGAGGATAATTCCGGTGCTTGAAAATGAGCAATTTGACTGCGCTGCGCTTGAGCAATTTGTTGTGAAGTCGCGAGTGGCAGCGTAAAACTAAAGGTGGTGCCGACCATCGGCTGGCTACTGACGTACAAGGAGCCTTGCATTAATTCAATTAATTGGCGGCTAATCGTCAATCCTAAACCCGCACCTTGACGATAACGGCTGCTATCGTGCCCGGCTTGAATGAGCGGTTCAAAAATATGCTCTAATTGCTCAGCAGGAATGCCTTGTCCAGTATCGACCACTTGGACTCTAACTTGATGCTCCATTGGGGTAGCTGAAATAACAATTTTTCCTTCAGAGGTATATTTAATCGCATTACCAATCAGGTTATACAGTACCTGTTCAAGTCGCTGAGCATCAGCCGATACCCATAATGGCTGATCGGCAATTTGGTTAATAATTCGTAGCGTTTTTTTACCCAGTAAATGGTGAGACAGCTCAAGTACCATTCTGGTCGCATTGGAGAGATTAACGGCCTGAGTTTCGATATCGAGATGACCATAACGCATCTTGTGATAATCGAGTAAATCATCAACAAGCTTGGCAAGACGTTGACCGCTACTGATAATAATGTCGAGTTGATAGCGGTGGGCTGCGCTGATTGGCCCATTAGCACCGGAAGTCAAAGCTTCGGCAATGCCTATCATGCCGTGTAATGGAGTACGTAGCTCATGTGATGTGGTCGCTAAAAACTCATCTTTAAGTTTGTTGGCTAATTGCAGTTCATCATTTTGTTTACGAATCAGCTGGATATTATCTTCTAACTCAATATTTTGTGATTTGATCAGTTGGATTTTTTCACGGATCGAGCGTTGCATTCTTTCAAAACTAACTGCCAAACGGCCAATTTCATCACGCCGTTGAGTATGAATGATCGGTTGATCCAAATCACCGGCGGAGACGCGTTCTGCTGCCCAAGTGAGTTTGAGTAAAGGGAGAGTAATAAAGTTAGAGAGATAGTGAGAAGCGATGACTACTAAGATGATCGCTGTTAACATCGCGAAAATAAATAATTTTTCCAGTTGTCTTACTCGGGCAAAGGCTTCTTTTTCAGGGAGTTCGACAACTAAAGCCCAATTGAGATTTTGCAAATGAATCGGCGCATAAGCGGCAATCTGTTTTTCACCGAGCGTATTCTCATAGGTTGTGACCGAGCGCGAGCCATTGAGTGCCAACTGAATCACTTCACTGCTGGTATCCACATCGGCTTGTTGATAAGCCAGCGTACGAGAACGGTGATCTTGGCCAACCAATAATGTCCTTTTGGCTGAGTCTTGATTATGATCGGCAATTAATTTGGTGATGCCATTATTCGGCAGACGGAACATGGCATAACTGTGAAGATAGCCTTGTTGAATAATGGGTGCGCCCATCCAAGCATATTGGCGTCCATTGTATTCAGCAAAATCAGACACAATGACAGGGGTATAGTCTTCATTGACCTTACGTTGCTCAGTCACTTGCTGTTCCAGTTGCTGGAAGGTTCGTCCGAGAGGTGAGTTCTGTGGATTATCGCTGAGTAGATTCGTGCCATAATACGCATGCTTGAAAATTGAATAGACCACATTACCCTGTAGATCGACGATCAGAATATCATCAAAGTCAGACCGTTTCAGTAGCTCTAGATAACTTGCATGGTAACGTTTGTGCAGTAGACGATAACGTTCACTACCTGCGTAACTACTTGATTTAGGTAAAATAGAGGTTCTGATTTGATCGCCAGAACCGGGAATATAGCGTTGTTGAGCGTGCAGACGCGCTTGCTCAATATTTTCCCCTAATCGTTGAAAGGCATTGACCAAACCGTAAAAACGTCCACCGCTGGCATAGGCAAGTTCTGAACGAACAAATCCCATCACTTCAGACTCTTTGGCGCTGAGATAATCGATAATTTGTTGCTGCTTGGTATCTCGTACAGAAATGAGATGTGAGGTACTTTGTTCTTGTAAGTCTTTACTGTGTGAATGAAGAAAGAACAAGGCTGTTACCGTTAGCGGAGTGAGGCTGACTGCCAGAAACGCTAACATCAGAGTGTTTTGTAGACGTTTAAATTTATGTTGTCGATGAAACTTAAATTTAAACAAAGGGTTATTTGTCATGGTGCTCACAGTCAACAAAGCCTTAGTGAGAAAATTGAATAAAGTGACGTGTATGAAATAACGAAATTAACGTGTTTTTTTACTTTGACAAGTAAGTTGACAGTAAACCGTGTCGGTGGGCGCAATTTTTTGATGTTACTTCCGTAAACTGTCGTTAAAAACGGCAATTTACGGACAGTAAGCTTACTTTTGGGCGTGATAAATTGAGAATTTACCCGTCTTATTTAGCGTCACACAATTACCGAATGCTTGTTCTATTAATGGTGGGTATTTGAGGAAATTATTAGCAACGACAAACAGTTGACCAGACGTGGTCAAATGATTGGGGGCTTGCTGTAATAAGGTTTCCGTTGCTCGATAGCTGGTGTCTAGCCCTGAATGAAAGGGTGGATTAGTGACAATCGATTGATAATCTTGGTCAGTATCTGAATAAACATCGGAAGCAAAGACTCGTCCCGTTAGGCCATTCGCCGCTAATGTGGCTTGGCTGGAGTGAATTGCGAGGGCGCTGATATCACACATTTCGAGTTGAATCTCTGGATTAAGTATACTCATTACACAGCCCAGAACGCCAGCACCGCAACCAAAATCAAGTACTTTGCCTTGCAGGGGAGGTAAGCTGTCGAGCAGAAGTTGACTGCCTAAATCGAATTCACCGTGGCTAAATACCCCGGGTAGGCTGCGGATAGTCAGTGTGTGTTGCTGGTAATGAACGGTATAAGATTTAAACCAATCTTCTAAATCAAAAGCAACAACAGGTTGTGTACATTGTCCCCAATAGAATGAGCAACGACGAGCAGAATCGTATTTTTTTATCGTGCCATAAGGGGCAAACAGTTTTTCGACGGCTTTTATTCCTGAGCGGTTTTCTCCCACGACGATGACTTCACACTGTGCAGGCAGTTTAGCCAACAACATGGCGAGTAAAAATTGCGCTTCCAGTTTTGCTTTTGGCCAATAAATCAGCAACAAGTCAGCCGTAATGTCGGCAGTCAACTCTGCGCCAAAATAACTTTTCACGGCAGAAGAGGTCTGTAATTGACGATAATAGCCATAGTGGGTAGTAAAAACGGTCACTGCGTCGCAGTGTTTGCTTAACTCGATGGGAAAGCTATCTTCCACCTCCCCGGCAACCAAGACTTTTTTGCCTGCGAAATAAGCGAATTGACGCTGCGTGATCTGACTTGGGGCTGTGTAATGTGACATAACAAACTCGTGGTGAACGGCAAAGAGCGCAATTTTCGCATAATCAGCGCTTGGCTTGAAGCGCTTTAGTGGCGGTCTTTTTGATTTAAAAAGCTCGCAAATTCTTCTTCATAGAGGTTAAACAGGACAATAGTAATCGCAAAAATCAGTGGTCCGTAGATAAGTCCTATCAAACCAAAGAGCTGGATCCCTCCCAATAGTGAGAAGAAGATCATTAAGGTATTCATGCCTGCGCTGCCTTGCATCAGCAGGGGACGCAATAAGTTATCAATCGAACCAACAATGGCAATACTCCAGATCAATAAGAACAATGCCCAAGCGGTATCACCAATAATAAACAAATAGAGGGTAGCTGGGATCCAAATTAAGGCGGTGCCAATTAAAGGAATAAAAGAGGCGAAGCCCATCATGGTCCCCCAAAACAGTCCGGGTAAGCCGACGATCCACATCGAAAATCCACCCGCTACGCCTTGGGCTATGGCAGTAAGAAATGACCCCATGATAGCGGATTTCGATACCTGCTGGATTTCATGCAGTAATTTGTCTTCTTGGCTACGGGATAACGGCAAGATGTGTCGCAGTACATTAATGATCTTATCGTGATCGCGGAGCAGGAAAAACAGCACAAACAGCATTAAGAAAAAGTTCATGACTAAATGCGTGACGTCACCAACGATTTTGGCGCTAATGGTCACCAGACTGCTGCCGAAAGAGGTGGCGAATTGAGCGGTTTTTTGGGCGATTTGCTGAGGTGTTACTTCATGAAAGGGGAGATATTGGTTGGTAAACGTAAGTGTTTTAATGATCAAAGGGTGACTAAGCGCCGTTTGAATGCCACCTTCATTCCCCCAGTGATAGAGCGTTTGTGCAAAGCGAGCACCTTGTTGGACGATGGCTGAAAAAACCAATATCGACGGTATCACAATAATAAACGTCAAAATAATACACGAGAGTAGGGCAGTAAGATTTTTTTTCTGAGCTAGACGATATTCTAAGCGTTGATGAATCGGGAAAATCAATAGCGATAGAATAAATGCCATCATGATCGCATTACTATAAGGTTCAATCAGTTGATAACAGCTGAATACGGCGATGCATAATGCGCCAATCAAGACCCAATGGTTGACGGTAAGTCTAGTTTTATCGGACACGCTAGTGGCCCCTTTCTACTGGTTGATTTTCTATGTCAGGATGTCGGATATCAGTGAGCGATGGACAGAATCATTAGAACCATTATCTATTTACTAACACCATCGTCATAAACAGATAAATGACATAGAGTTAGTTTCGATTTCGTTGTGACACTGTCTATAATGGCTTGGATTGCGTATTTGGGCAATGGGAGAGATAAAAATGGGTTGTTGTGAAAAGAAATCTTGCTGCGCGACGAAAACCTCATGGGTTCAACGTATACCTTGGACGATGATTTTGCTTGCTTCACTTGCCATATTAGTGATGTTTTTTTGGCACTAACGGCAGTAGACGTTGTGGGTTTTCTGCCTACATAGTAGGGGTGTTGAATATTCGCAATGAATGGCATGGCGAAAAATCAATACCCCTCAGTTCAATAAGTTAAATCCGATATATGTTAATTAGCCTTCTTGAGCTAACTGAGCGAAGCTGCGGTCAGCGGCTTCTAAAGTAGCTTCTATTTCTCGGCTACCGTGGGCTAAAGAGGTAAAGCAAGCTTCAAATGCTGATGGCGCAAGATAAACACCGTATCCTAACATTAAGTGGAAGAAGCGTTTGAAACGTTCAATATCGCATTTTGCTACCTCTTCGTAGCAGGTTACGCTGGGTTGGTCGGTAAAGAAGAAGCCGAACATGCCACCGACCTGATTAACGACCAATGGAATAGCGTGCTTATCGGCGAGCTGTTTAAAGCCATCGGCCAGTTGTTTGGTTTTAGCGGCTAAATTTTTCTCATTACCTTCTTGTCTTAATAGCGACAGACAAGCGTAACCCGCTGCCATGGCAATCGGATTGCCTGAAAGCGTACCTGCTTGATAGACGGGGCCTGTTGGAGCAATGTATTGCATGATTTCTTTACGACCACCAAAAGCTCCCACAGGCATTCCTCCGCCAATCACTTTACCTAAAGTGGTTAAGTCGGGATGGATATTGTAGTGAGCTTGTGCTCCTCCAAGGGCAACACGAAAGCCAGTCATTACTTCATCAAAGATCAATAACGCGCCTTCTTGATCACAGATTTCACGTAAACCTTCATGGAAGCCAGCTACTGGAGGAATGCAGTTCATATTCCCCGCGACTGGCTCAACGATAATACAGGCGATTTCACCAGGATGCGCCGCGAACAGCTCACGTACGGATTGTAAATCATTAAAACGGGCAGTGAGTGTGTGTTTAGCGAAATCAGCGGGAACGCCTGGTGAACTCGGTTGGCCGAGGGTTAAAGCTCCTGAACCGGCTTTGACTAATAGGCTATCGGCATGGCCGTGGTAACAGCCTTCGAACTTTAGGATTTTATCCCGTCCGGTATAACCGCGAGCTAAACGAATGGCACTCATGGTTGCTTCTGTGCCAGAACTGACCATGCGCAACTGTTCCATGGAAGGGACCAGTTCAGAGACCAATTCTGCCATAGTGATTTCCATTTCCGTCGGCGCGCCAAAGCTGAGACCTCGCTGAGCGGCATGGATTACGGCATCGCGGATCACGGTATGATTATGACCAAGGATCATTGGGCCCCATGAGCCAACATAATCAATGTAGGCTTTACCATCGGCATCAAAAATCAGTGCGCCATCAGCACGGTCGATAAAAATGGGTGAGCCACCTACACCGCTAAAAGCGCGCACCGGAGAATTAACGCCGCCTGGGATTTTGATTTGCGCCTTTTGATACAGATCTTCTGATTTGGTCATTGAGAATTCCTCTTAATATTGGTTAGGGCATGTAGACCTTTGTCGCTGAGGATATGTTTACCCTAAAAGCGATGATAAAGCGTAATCCTCTCGTCGCGATATCAGACAGTTTATACTTTGCCCACGGCAAACTATGGCTGCGTTGGCGGTATTTGTGTCGCTCAATCTCGCTATATTCATGGGAATAAAACGGCTTATCATTCAGCGGCAACGCTTCGTTTTTTGATCGCTCTATCGAATAAACGTTGACGTTGAAAGATTAATCTACCCTAAGATTCATTGCGTGGAGCATTGTACGCTGCTCAGTGATGAGACGAAATCTTTTCCCTCAATTTATAACATTTATCGGTCTACTCAGTGCAAAATGGTGGCATTGCCGATAAAAATCGTTACTCTTGCACGGCGATAGATGCTTATCGTTTTTTCCCTGAATGCCTACGATTTGGTGGAAGAGGAATGACTGGAGCGGTGAGATTGTTCGGCTAATACTTGAACGAAACAGTCAGGTATTAGATAATCATCAGATTAGAAAAAATAAACATGCTCATCAACAAGTAATGAGTATTGACACCAATGAGAGAGGTCGTCGTGAGCGAAGTCAATGTACCCTTAACTTTTTCTGATGCCGCTGCAACGCGAGTACGCACATTAATTGAAGAAGAAGAAAATCCCCAGTTGAAATTGCGTGTTTATATTACTGGTGGCGGCTGTAGCGGTTTTCAATATGGTTTTACGTTTGACGAAAGTGTTAACGAGGGGGATACCACCATCGAAAATAGTGGCGTTACTTTAGTGGTTGACCCAATGAGTTTACAGTATTTGATTGGCGGTGTGGTGGATTAT
Organism: Vibrio sp. V33_P6A3T137; assembly: GCF_009904835.1. Classification (NCBI taxonomy): domain Bacteria; kingdom Pseudomonadati; phylum Pseudomonadota; class Gammaproteobacteria; order Vibrionales; family Vibrionaceae; genus Vibrio; species Vibrio sp. V33_P6A3T137. The sequence goes on from NZ_WXWK01000028.1 coordinate 23,022, forward strand.
ACCGATGGGTTAGACGGCTCGCGCTTTTTCATTAATAACCCTAATGCGACAACGACCTGTGGTTGTGGGGCGTCATTCAGCGTTTAAAATCTATCTCTGTTAGAGAACCATCCAGATTAAAAAGCCCTTATGATATCAATAAGGGCTTTTTTGTAGGGTTAAGGGGTTGCGTAGAGTAATTGCCCATAACGCGATAAGGTATCAAGGCGAATTTTAGCATTAGCTAAAAATGTTGCTTTTGCTTGTCCGGTCAAGGATTTTGATTGAGGAAGATCGACGGTGCGTGGATCTTTATGAACGCCATTAACCAGAAATTCGTAGTGTAAATGAGGGCCTGTGACCCGTCCTGTTCCGCCTAATGTACCAATTACTTGACCTTGGCGAACCCGCTCACCGGTCTTCACTGTGCGTCGAGTTAGGTGGAGGTATTTGGTTAAATAGGTATTGCTGTGGCGAATAAAGACATAATGACCATTAAATTGGTTATAGCTAGAGCGTTCGACCACGCCGTCACCAGCGGCCCAAATTGGGGTGCCTACAGGCGCAACGTAGTCTGTACCTCGATGTGCCCTTAGTTGGCCTGTAACTGGATGAAGGCGGCGAGGGTTGAAGTTTGATGATACGCGCCGAAAATCCAGCGGTGCACGTAGAAACGCTTTTTTCATTGCTCGGCCAGTTTCATCGTAATACTGCCCAGTATGATCATCCAAAATGGCCGTAAAGGTTGTGCCTTGGTTAGTAAATTGAGTGGCGATGATTCGCCCTCGCCCTACGACTTCACCTTCGACTATTTTCTCTTCAAACAGTAAGCGAAAATGATCTCCTGAGCGAATATCTAACGCAAAATCGATATCCCAACCAAAAATGCCCGCTAATTCCATAATTTGGTTAGCTGTTAAGCCCGCTCCTCTTGCCGCATTCCAAAAGTTTGAGGTGATTTCCGCTTGAGCGTAATTGTATTGATAAAAAACCTCTTTCTTATCAAACCGAGCAGAAAAACCAGAATCGGTGCGCGTGATATCAAAAGTTTCATAAGGCGTAATACGCCGTTTAAGTTGAATCAATTGGTTATTGTCATCAAACCCAAATTGCAACTCATCACCGGGGCGTAAACGACTCAATTGCTGGTTGATTTGTGGATCACTGGACGTTAATTCATGCAATAAGCGAGCGGAGAGGCCAAGACGTTGAAAAAGAAGTGCTGCACTTTCTCCCGAATTCACTTTATGCGTTTCCCAGCGGAGTAAAGCGGAAGGCAATACCGTACTACCTGGAGCTAATGCTTCCCGGTCAATAGTCAAAGGATAGTGACGACCAATTTGGAGTCGCTCTGGGTGGTTTCTTAATGCTTCCTGATCCGGGAGGAAAAATAACGCGATAACAATCACCGCACTAAAAAAGGCAATACATGCCTGATGCACCCAGGGAAGACGAGCAAAAATCGCTAGCATACTCGTGTTCGTTCAATCATTCGTGAATAAAATCGTTATTTGGTTAGTCTAACTGGTTTCAAAAGGCATCGCTATTCAAGTAAGATGTCAAACTATTAAATTTTTGCCAAATCTGTGGGAGTGAACAAGAATGGCGAGTATTGAAGCGGCGTTAGCTGAGATTAAGCGTGGTGTTGAAGAGTTAATTCCAGAAGAGGAATTAATCGCAAAACTGAAAGAAGGTCGTCCTTTGCGGATTAAGCTTGGGGCAGATCCAACGGCACCAGATATTCATTTAGGTCATACGGTGATCTTAAACAAGCTGCGCACTTTCCAAGATTTAGGCCATGATGTTACTTTCTTGATTGGTGACTTTACGGGAATGGTCGGTGACCCAACCGGTAAAAATACCACTCGTCCGCCGTTGACGCGCGAAGATGTTCTACGTAACGCGGAGACTTATAAGCAGCAAGTGTTTAAGATCCTTGATCCGGCAAAAACGAAAATTCAGTTTAACTCTGAATGGCTGTCTGAGCTCGGTGCTGAAGGGATGATCCGACTCGCCGCTAACCAAACCGTAGCGCGAATGTTGGAACGGGATGATTTTAAAAAGCGCTACACAGGCGGTCAACCGATTGCCATTCATGAGTTTATGTACCCTTTACTGCAAGGTTATGATTCCGTGGCGATGGAAACCGATGTTGAATTAGGGGGCACGGATCAGAAGTTTAATTTGCTGATGGGACGAGAGCTGCAAAAATCACATGGTCAGAAGCCTCAAGTGGTATTGATGATGCCACTACTGGTTGGCTTAGATGGCGAAAAGAAAATGTCTAAGTCTGCGCACAACTATATTGGGGTAAGCGAAGCGCCAAGCGAAATGTTTGGTAAAATCATGTCAATCTCTGACGATTTGATGTGGAGTTATTATGAATTGTTGTCTTTCCGTCCTTTAGCGGAAGTCGAGCAATTTAAAGCCGATGTGGCAAACGGTGCTAACCCAAGAGACGTTAAAATTCTACTGGCTAAAGAGATCATCGCTCGTTTCCATTCACAAGCGGACGCTGATGCGGCAGAACAAGAATTCATTAATCGTTTTCAAAAAGGTGCTCTACCTGATGAAATGCCAGAGTTTACCTTTGCTCAAGGAATCGCGATTGCTAACTTACTCAAAGAGGCTGGGCTGGTGGGCTCCACTTCGGATGCGATGCGTATGGTGAAACAAGGCGCGGCTAAGCAAGACGGTGAAAAGCTCGATGATGCGAAGTGCATTCCAGCGGTCGGAACTTATGTCTATCAAGTTGGTAAACGTAAGTTCGCACGAGTAACCATTGAGTCATGATTTTTGACAAGCTTTGATGTTGCCAAAGCATGAGTTATCCTCAATAAACAAAAAGCGCCGTTAGGCTAATGCCGATCAGTTAAGAGATAAATGATCGGTTGAACGATCCTACAGATGGCTTATAAAGGCTCTAAGTTCCTAAAACTTTGAGCCTTTTATTTTGCAATTAACTACAGCCCTAACACTCGCCAAGCGTTACGCCCCCAATACTGAACAACTTGGAAAACTCAGTGACATTCTTTGTCCTGATTTCATCAACCAATGCTTAGAAGCTTCCGGTGTGGCCACTATTCGTAAACGTCGTATCCCTCTCGACATGGCCGTTTGGGCGGTCGTTGCTATGTCGCTTTACCG
>NZ_WXWK01000155.1:0-26115 GCF_009904835.1 Vibrio sp. V33_P6A3T137
ATATAGAGATAGTGTTATCGATTTAATATTCAAGGTTAAGTGCTAAATTGCAACATTTAATGTCCGAGAAATTAACCAACAGATCCGATCAGTAAAAAGTTAGACTTTGGTCTTATTGAGGGGCGTAGTTAAAGCGATTAGATTGATCTAAGTCAATGGCTATAAGCAAACTATTTGCAGATTCAGCTAAAAAACGGATATATCACAGCAAGCAAAGGAAACTACCACCATGGCCGAAGTCAATAGCTACCAAATGGCAATCGATTTACTGTGTTGTCATCTAGGATTAACCGTTGAAGAAGCAAAACAGCAATTGGGCATTACCACTCAGCCAACCATGCAAACACCAGTCAGTGATATCCAACAATCGTTACTCGGTCTATCACAAGATAAATAAGATTGAGAACCATCAAAAAATGAACGTTCTCAAAAAAAGCCGCCATTTAAACCCATGGCGGCTTTTTTATATTCAACAGAAAAACATCCCTCAACCGAAGTGTTAAGCTTTTGTTTGCCACTCATTACGTAGTGCTTTTGCTGCAAGCACCAAGTTGTTTAATGCCGCTTCCACCTCTGGCCAATTACGCGTTTTTAAGCCACAGTCCGGATTAACCCACAAACGTTCAACCGGAATTTTTTCCGCCGCCTTACGGAGTAAACCTTCTATCCATTGTTGTGAAGGAATATTAGGGGAATGAATATCATACACACCAGGGCCAATCGCATTCGGGTAATTAAATACCTCAAATGCTTTAAGCAATTCCATATTAGAACGTGAGGTTTCGATGGTAATTACATCGGCGTCTAACGCAGCGACAGAATCAATAATTTCGTTAAATTCGCTGTAGCACATATGAGTATGGATCTGTGTTTCTGGGCGCGCCACCGCCGCAGAGATCTTAAAAGCCTCCACAGCCCACTGTAAATACGCTTGATGATCGCGCTTTTTCAGCGGCAAACCTTCACGAATCGCTGGCTCATCAATCTGAATAATATTGATGCCCGCATCTTGCAGATCGGCAACTTCATCACGTAAAGCCAGTGCTAATTGCTGAGCAATGTGCTGACGAGAAATATCTTCTCGTGGGAATGTCCAACATAAAATGGTCACAGGCCCAGTTAACATCCCTTTCATTTGCTTGCTGGTTAATGACTGAGCATAAGTCGACCAACCTACTGTTATTGGCTGCTCTCTTTCAATATCGGCCACTACGATTGCCGGCTTAACGCAGCGCGAGCCATAACTCTGTACCCAACCAAATTGCGTGGTTTGAAAACCAGCGAGGTTTTCCGCAAAATATTCCACCATGTCATTACGTTCAGCTTCACCATGTACTAATACGTCTAAACCTAATGCTTCCTGACGCTGCACCGCATCGGCGATATGCCCTTTAAGCGCTTGCTCGTATTGATCTTGAGTTAATTTACCTTGTCGATAAGCACTGCGCTCAGCGCGGATATCGCCCGTTTGTGGGAAAGAACCAATCGTCGTCGTCGGTAATAATGGTAAACCTAATACTTCTTGCTGATGATAGGCTCGCTCACTGTATGGTGCACTGCGCTCTGCCAGTGCTTGGCTAATACTCTGTAAACGTGTTTGCACTTGAGGCTTATTAACATGCAGGGCACTTTTTCGCGCGACAATCGGTAAGCTGTAAGTATCGCAAGCTAAGATCGCCGCTTGATCGCCATCGAGCGCTTTCGCGAGTAAAGCCACTTCGGTAGTTTTTTGCTTGGCAAAAGCAAACCAGCTGCGCACCTCCGCTGATAGACTTGACTCTAAATCCAAATCCACCGGACTGTGTAATAAAGAGCAAGAACTGGCCAACCAGAGCCTGTCACCCAATTGTTCTTTTACGGGTTGTAATGACGTTAATAATGCGGCTAAATCTGCACGCCATACATTACGACCATTAATCACCCCTGCCGATAACACCCAATCTTGAGGTAACTTCTCAACCACGCTATTTAACTGTTGAGGCGCGGCTGAAAGATCGATGTGCAAACCATTGACCGGTAATTCAATAATTTTATCTAAGCTATCAACTACCGAATCAAAGTACGTGGTGAGTAACAGTTTCACCTCTCCTTGCAGAACTTGATAAGCTAATTTAAACGCATCTTGCCATTTTGGCTCTAACTCAAGGGCTAAAATCGGTTCATCAATTTGTACCCACGTCACGCCCTGTTTGGCTAATTTAGCCAAAATAGCTTGATACGCCGTTAATAGTCTTGGTAATAAGCTTAGACGATCAAATCCTTCTTCGACCTCTTTACCTAAATACAAGTAGCTTAATGGTCCTAGCAACACGGGTTTAACTTGATGACCAGCTTTAATCGCTTCATTGACTTCATCAAACAGCTGCGGCCAACTGACTTCAAAACTATCATCAGCACTAAACTCTGGCACAATATAGTGGTAATTGGTATTAAACCACTTGGTCATATCCGAGGCGGCGCTGCCACTGCAACCACAGCTATTTTGCGATTGACCACGACCGACACGAAATAAGGTATCCAGATCAGGCGAACCATCACGATGGCGCTTAGGCACATGACCAAGTAACAAGGTGGTCGTTAACACATGATCATACCAAGCAAAATCGCCAGCCGTGACAAAACTTAACCCGGCTTCTTTTTGCCATTGCCAGTTTTGTTGACGAATGTCACTACCAACTTGTTTTAATTGGTGTTGAGTAATGTCGCCGCGCCAGTATTGCTCTAAAGCGAATTTCAGTTGACGTTTTTCACCGATACGTGGGTAACCGAGGATATGTGTAGTCGTTGTCATGGTTGTTATCCTTTTATAATTTATTTTTGCAGACATCCATCGCACCAAAGATGTCTGGATGTCCAAACTATCTCGCTAATCCATGGCCGGTACAATCGCCAATTATTCAACTTGTTTATTAAATAAATTCATGTTGATGTTCGATAGCTTCACTTCTTTAAATGCCAAATAGCCATCTAGATGTTTACAGCTCCAAAAAAACAACGTAAGTTAAATAGCAATAGACCAGAATAAAGATAAAACGATGACGGTGACGCATGATAGAACTTAAACATTTAAAAACCTTAGTGTCGCTACGTGAGACAGGATCGCTAACCGCAACAGCGACGAGTCTCCACTTAACGCAATCGGCTCTATCGCATCAAATTAAAGATCTCGAAGCACGAATTGGTGGGCAACTTTTTTTGCGTAAAACGCGTCCTGTGCGCTTTACCTCTGAAGGAGATATTTTATTGAAAGTCGCCGATGAAATACTGCCGAGACTGGCGAAAGCCGAAAATGAACTGGCTAGTCTAAAAGAAGACGTTAATGGCCGATTACACATGGCGATTGAGTGTCATTCATGCTTTCAATGGTTGATGCCTGCGCTACGTGAATATCAAGTTGCTTGGCCGAGTGTTACTCTCGATTTTTCTTCTGGTTTTGGCTTTGAGCCCCTCCCTGCATTGCTGGCTGGAGAGCTTGATTTAGTGATCACATCAGATATTCTGCCTCGCTCTGAAGTGCATTATGAGCCGCTGTTTGATTTTGAAATGCGCTTGATCACGGCAACCACTCATCCATTAGCAGAGAAAACCTCGATTAGTGCACACGATTTAGCCGACCAAACCATGCTAAGCTATCCGGTACAAAAACAGCGCTTGGATGTCGTAAAGCACTTTTTACAACCGGCAGGTATTGAACCCGCAAAATGGAAACAAGCCGATAACACTCTGATGTTGGTGCAGATGGTCTCTGCAGGATTAGGAGTAGCAACATTGCCAAATTGGGCGATCAGTGAGTTTTCACGTCAAGGGTTGATCACCAGTAAGCCGCTAGGCGATGGCTTGTGGCGCAGGCTATTTGCGGCAACTCGTAATAGTGAAAAAAACAAACATTACTTACAAGCCTTCTTCGCTATTGCTCGCCAACAATGCAAAAGCCACCTCGATGGCATCAAGATGGCTTAAAAACTGATTAATTTGTAAAAACTAATAGGTTTGTAAAATTAGACCGCTTTAAACTGGTTGGTGAGAGGGTCGTACCTAAAACCTAAGTTTTGCAGCTTACCAACCACATGTTCTTCATTCATCTCATACATTGAGACCAATTCACCCAAGCTATCACATTCAAGCCGCAGCTTCTCATTTACAATACCGAGTAAAATGGCATCATCAAGACGGCTCACATTGCTTAAATCCATCATCATGCTCCTCTATCGCCATACGCCCTATTAATAAGCTTAGTCGTAATTAGTCGAATGGAAAGTGAGCCGTCTCTCGAAACACAGTCAATTACAGGTAAAGATGATGAAAACCCGTAGCCGCAGCCAAAATCAACGTTTGAGCAAGGATCAATTGTCCTTTGCTCACAGGCTTAACCAATAATAAATGCCAACACCAAACCACAATACCTATCACTAGTAATGAAAAACTTATCAATAAAGGTTGAGTCAATGCGGAGAGAGATTGCGCATCGAGTTGATAGGAATAAGGAACAATACAGAGTGTGGCGATCATCGCCGACAAAATTCCCATCACTGGCAATAGACGATGAAAGGCTTGTAAACGCGTACGAGCAATAGTTAATAACAGGTGCCCTAATAACGCGCCTAATAAAAATATCAGGCTGAGCAGAGACAAGCTTGCAGACCAATTAACCGTTTCAGTGATCAAAATCGCGACAAAGGCTAATGCTAAACCATCAGCCAGATACATCACCCACAACGGCCCTTCTTGACGTGTTTTTTTAGTTTGCACTTGCGAGTAAAAATAAAGCAAAGCAAATACGACTAAAAATGCCTCAACTTTTAATGACGCAACCGCAACCCATAAAATAGCCAGCACAGGCAGCACTTTATGTATTCGCCCCCGTTGCCCAGGACAAATATCGCCTTTGACCAACACGAGGGTCAACAACACTTGTGCGCCCAATAACATAGGAGCCATCACACTCAATAGGGAATAAAGCATAAATTCTTCGTTACATAATGAAAAACGGATGGGGATGATAACAAAAGCGTCACACCTCTGCCTACCTCGATTTTAATATTGACAGTCATATCATTCTTATTGATTCGATTCGTTATTCTCATCGAGAATCATAAATATCTAGCACCATCATGAACGACTTCTTGTTTATAGTACGAAAAAAATCAAGAGGTCACTATGAACACACGAATAATGGCTGGGTTAGTTTCCCTTTCTTTACTGGGTTGTGTCTCTCACCACCCTACTACACCTTTACAAGCCGATCAGCGATGGGTAACGGGTCAATTAGAGAATGGCTTAACCTATCATCTGTACCCTGATCATCATCAACCCGTTTCCATTCGTTTTTATGTCCATGCGGGGTCGCTACAAGAAAGTCCTGAACAATCCGGCTACGCGCATTTCGTCGAACATATGGCTTTTAATGGCAGTATCCATTACCAACATAATGATGTGATTAAGATGGTGCAGCAGACCGGAGCCAGTTTTGGGGCCGACCTGAATGCATTTACTAGCTACAAAGAAACCGTCTATAGCCTCGATTTGCCGGATAACCTAGCGATAGACAAAGCATTACTCTGGTTTAGAGATATTGCCGACGGTCTACATTTTACGCCGCAAGAAGTTGAAAAAGAAAAAGGCGTGATCATGGGTGAATTTCGTTATCGAATAACTGACGATAAACCATTTGAACAAAAATTTTATGAGCAATTAATCGCAAAAACGATTTATGCTCAACATGACGTATTAGGAACGCGAGATAGTGTTCAACAAGCGACTCCTGAACGCCTAAAAACCTTTTATCAAACGTGGTATCAACCTCAATTAACAGAAATTGTCATTACGGGTAATGTCACTCTTGAGCAAGGTGAAAAATGGATTCAAGAGTACTTTGCTGACTGGCAGGCTGGTGAAACACTTCGCCCAGTTCTTCCAAGTCAAACAAAATTGGATACACAAGATTTTATTGATTACGTCGCGACTGGTGAACACCCAAGTTTTTCTCTGTTAATCGATCGTGGAGAACATCGTATTACCAATCACGAACAGTTAATTAATCATCGTCTAGATAATATTGCTGAACAACTCATCTCTTATCGACTTGCTGCCGAGTTTAATCAAGCCGCACAAGTGCATACTCAATTACATACGATCAGTTATCGTATACTTGATCAACGCTATTCTCTGATCAGTGTGGCTTTTCCTTACCAACAAAGAGGCATTGTCACCGACCTTACCTTATCGACATTGTCGTCACTCCGTGATTTTGGCGTCAGCGAGCAAGAGCTACAGGCGGTACTTCATTCGTACCAAGATGACCTCCTGTATGCGACTCAAAACAAGCATAATCGGTTACCCCCTGAACATGCGAATAATCGAGTTTGGGCTATCTCTAACCAAGAGGTACTACAAAGTGACCTCGATTTTCAGTATGGTCTAAAACAGTTACTCAGCAAAGCTTCTGTTGAAGAGGTCAATCGTCACTTAAAACAGTTACTGCGTAGTGATGCCACCATCATTATTGGTGCTGATCGACAAGAAACTTTATCCAAACTCACCAATCAACGAGATCATATACAAAAAGCCAAGCAACGCCGTGGGATAAAAACTGAAATAGCCGACATTAATCCTGCATTGTATCAACCGATACAACAAGGAGAGATTATTAGCTCACAGTCTATCCACACCGACCCTGATATTGTTCATTGGCAATTAGAAAATGGTGTAGATGCTTATTTATTAAGAACATATAGTGGGAAAAAAAAGCTGCAGCTTTTTTACTCTAGCTTAGGTGGCTACGCTGCTTTACCCAATGACCTATTTTATGCAACCGATATTTCACCGACCGTTCTGATGCAATCGGGTTTGGGTGACATGAATGGAGCACAAACGGACAGCTACTTGAAACGCAAAAACATGTCGATGGCGACCTTTATTGATACCACCTCACACTGGTTAAGATTGGAAATGAATCAAAAGGATTTAGATGAAGGGTTCGCGATGATTCACCAGTTCTCTACACGGCCAAATCTTGATCTCATAAAACTGGATACGACCAATCAGCAACACAGAGCTAACTTAAGTCAATTTGTGGCGACGCCCCTTGGCCAACTCATTAAAACCGTTAGCCATGATTCTTATAATCCGAGCAGTGCCCATTGGTTTAGGGATACTCAAGATCAACCGATTCCGACGGCAGATCAAGTCATGCAAGTGCATCAACAACTCTTTCAGCAAGGTAACTTTACTTTGGTTATCGTTGGCGATGTGACACCCTCGACCATCACTCCCTTATTACGTCAATATATTGCTAATATTCCACTAGCGCCATCGCAACCACTTAGACTTACTGCGGACTATTCAACCTCCATCAGTTCACAATTAGAATTACCGATAAATACAGACAACCACACTCTGATTGTTCATCGTTATATTGCTGCTGATTCCTCAGTCAAAAGCGCAAAAACCGTGTTCCTAGAAGACATGCTCTATCGCTTAGCGACACAAAGATTATTAGCCAACATTAGAGAAAATAAAGGGTTGGATTATACCCCTGAGGTTATCCCACTCAATAAGGATAGTGAACCGAGTTCTGATTGGTCATTTATTACCACCATTGATTCGGCTTATGTTGAGCAAACACAACAAGCTGTTCAGGAAGTTATCGAGAGTTTAACGCAGTATATCAGCCAAGAAGAAGTACAAACTGTCGCGAAACAACTCATCGTAGATTTAAAACCATTACAAGATAGACCAGAACAAATGGCATCAATGCTTAGCCGTTACCTTATTCATGGTTATGGTATTGAAGCTCTAATGAATATCGAAGATACGGCGAATAGCATTCGTGCTGAAGAGATGCAGCATCGAGCAAAGCAAATGTTTGGTGATACAAGTATCAAGCAAATCAGCATAATGACACCTAAACAGAGCGGTTAATCTATTGCTCTAAGGAAAAGCTGCTCTAAACCGAGATACCCAAACGACGTACTAAAGCACTCAAGTCGATTATGGGTATTTTAGGGGAAAAAATGGGCCATAACGCCATAACTAATCACAAACACGGTTGTCTTTCTGCTAAATGCAGCAAGACATCCGCTTGTGTTAGTAAACCTTTATACTTCTCACCATCCACCAAAACCCAAGGAAAGGGGGTTTCATTACTGATTAATTCCGAGATTTTATCTTGTTTGGTATCCGCCTTGAGTTGGGTAAAATGGATTTGCATTAACTGATTAACAGGTCGTCGCCAAATCGCGGCTTCACGCATCGTTTCCAGCTCAGTCCCCATCGTTGGGGTTAAGTGCAAATTTAACGTCTCTCTTAGCACAATTCCAACACACACCCCTTTATTGATAACCGGTAGTGCGTCAGTTTGTGTCACTTTAAAATACTTGTCGACTAAAGAGAGGGGCTCACTCGGATCAAGATGCGGTTTACCTTTAAATAAATGGATTAAGCTGGTTTTCTTTTGTTGTTGATCAGGTTCAGTATCGATTGTAACTAAATTTCGACGATAATTTTTCGCTTGATGTAATAATGTAAAAGGCAATGGTTTAGAAAAGAAATAGCCTTGCATATAATCGACGCCCAATGACTTTAATACCATCACTTCTTGTTCAGTTTCGACCCCTTCTGCAATAACCTTAATCCCTAGACTATGACATAATCCAATGATCATATTTACTATTTTGAATTTATTACTACCAAGCTGAATATCAGTAACAAACTCACGATCGATTTTTAAATAATCAAAATGACAATCACTTAAATAAGTAAACGAAGAATATCCAGTACCAAAATCATCAATCGCAACGGTCACACCTTGTTCACGTAGTGATTTTAATGCGTTAGCTTGCTTTGACTGGCTATCGAAATAAGCACTTTCTGTTAATTCTATCGTAATTGATTGTGGGCTATCGGTGTGATTTTCTATCATTTCTAAGGTATTGGTTAATATTTGCACCGCATCCATTTTGCTATTAAAAGAGCGATTAATGGTTAATCCGATATGTTGCCCAAATAACATCTTAATCTTAGGTAAAGCTTGTAAAGAGAGAATACCGACCGTTCTATCTAACTCGCTGATCAAGTTAAGATCCTCAGCAATACTGATCATTTCTTGAGTCGTGAATGCATTATCCTTAGTCGGTTTAAAACGGCATAACGCTTCAAACTTCGCTATTTCCCAGGTTTTGGTATCGACAATCGGCTGATAATGTACCTCGAGATCTCTTTCAGAAATCGCTTTGCTCACTAAGTCCTCTAAGGATTTGCGACGCTTAACTTGTTGATGTATCTCACTGTGATAGAAACTAATCGTTTTCGATTCACCAGCATGTTGCTCAAGCATCGCCTGCATGGCATGAGTGACCATTCTCGATGACGTTTTGGCATCGAGCCCCATGATAGAGACACCAATTCGCCCGCGAATCACAGCATTGTGTATACTAGGTTCACGTTTTAATTCATACATAAAACGCCTTATAGCATCCTGAATATGCCTAAAATCGCTACTCTTTATACATGAAGAGCAAGATAAACAAACCGTGTAAATCCCTTTGCCTAAATAACCAACGACTTTAACTTCTTCACATTGGGTTAGAAAGCTCGATAATATCAACATTTCTGCATGATGTTGCTCGATTGAGAAACTGGGTTGAAAAGCTAAAACAATTAATGTTGTATCATCTTGATGATCTTGATAATAAAGTTCTAATAGTTCTTTAAATTTTTCTTCTATCGGTAATTGAGTCAGAAGGTCAATATGACCTAATGACTTTTCTGCCACACTCTCTAATTGATTTTCAAGATTAAGTGTCATTCCTAAAAAGAACACACGTCCATCTTGCAATTTTATTTTCTGAATCGTTAATTCTTGAGGGGCAACCTTACCTGATGCTCGACGATTTAAAATAGCACCACTCCAATAGCCATGATGATGAATATGTTGCCACATAGATTGGAAAAACTCGTTGGAGTGCTTATTCGCATTAAAAACACTTGCTTTTTTACCCAGTAATTCGTGTTGTTTAAAGCCTGAATGTTGTTCGAAGTAACGGTTACATGCCAATACCTGGGTTTGTTCATCGGTTAAAATCAAACCATGATGCGGATTATCAAAAACTCCTTCAAAAAGGTGAGCTAACTCTTTTAAGGAATCTAGTTGAATTAACGGTGTTATCGAACCTTTCAATGAGTCCGCTGATTCTCGTTCAATACAAAATTCGACATAAGTTAATGCCTGATTAGGGATCACTAAACTGCAACTAAAGTAATGAATGGCCCCCGTTTCTATCACAAACTTAAAACAACGCTTCATTTCTGCTGCTTTATTGGGTGTCATATAACGCAGAAAATCTTTAATGTGAGTAAAAGAATGTTGTGTATCGAGTAGATCATTGATAACTCGTTGATCACAAGAAAATTGATGAGTCTTGAGGTCGAGTGACCAGTTGATGGAGCGATACCCTGCTTCAGATAACCTTTGTTTCTGCGCCCGCTCCCGAGAATCCATTTCCATCACCATCGCTCCCACTCAAGATAATTACTGATTGTTCTGTAACACTCTACCCAATCAGTCAACTGAACGCAGTGAATACAAACACATAATTATATTATAGGGCAAGTCATAGGAAGACACTGTGAATAACAGATAACGGCTTGAATTTTACGCTCCATGATGGCAAATACAGAGAAAAAGATAAAGTTCAACATGCCCTAGATACTACTGATACAAGTCGTTATAATGCGCGGCTTATCTATTAGAGGTTAAAATATGCACAGCAAGATCACTCCTATCCATCACTACAAAAAATACTGGGCTGAATGTTTTGGAACGGCACCCTTTCTTCCTACCAGTAAGCAAGAGATGGATGCGCTAGGATGGGATAGCTGCGATATTATTATTGTCACTGGCGATGCGTATGTTGATCATCCCAGTTTTGGGATGGCGATCATTGGTCGCTTACTAGAAGCGCAAGGTTTTCGGGTCGGTATCATTGCACAGCCTGAATGGCATAATAAAGAGGCTTTTATGGCCCTCGGTAAGCCAAATCTCTTTTTTGGCATCACCGCAGGCAATATGGACTCGATGATTAACCGATACACCTCTGATAAAAAGCTGCGCCATGATGATGCCTATACGCCAAATAATGAAGGTGGTAAGCGTCCTGATCGCGCCACGTTAGTCTATTCTCAACGCTGCCGAGAAGCTTATAAAGATGTCCCATTAGTCTTAGGTGGTATTGAAGCGAGCTTACGCCGCGTTGCTCATTATGATTATTGGTCTGATAAAGTTCGTCGCTCGGTGCTGTTCGATTCCAAAGCAGATATTTTGTTGTTTGGTAACGCCGAGCGTGCTTTAGTCGAAGTCGCTCATCGTTTGGCTAATGGCGACGCTATCACTGAGATGACCAATATCCGCGGCACGGCGGTTATCCTTCCTGCAGCACCCGAACATTACACGATTATTGACTCTTCACGGATTGAAAAACCGGGTAAAGCGTTTGTACCGATAAACCCTTATGCAGTAGAAACCCAGTGTGAGACTAATCAGGAAAAAGAAGCCGAAGCCAAGCCAATCACCATTCGCCCTTCTCGTCACGATGCAGCGACGACAGCCGTACGTTTACCAGCCTTTGAAAAACTGAATAATGACCGGATATTATACGCCCATGCGAGCCGCGTATTGCATTTAGAAACCAATCCCTATTCGGGACGTGCATTAATTCAGCGTCATGGTGATCGTGAATTGTGGGTCAACCAAGCCCCAATCCCACTCACCACCGAAGAGATGGATTACGTATTTGGATTAAATTACGCCCGAGTGCCTCATCCTCAATACGGCCAAGCAAAGATCCCCGCTTACGACATGATCAAGACCTCAGTAAACATCATGCGTGGCTGTTTTGGGGGTTGTTCATTTTGCTCAATTACTGAACATGAAGGACGAATTATTCAAAACCGCTCAAAAGAGTCAATCCTCAATGAGATGGAAGAAATCCGCGATAAAGTGCCAGGATTTACTGGGACGATCTCCGACTTAGGAGGTCCAACCGCCAACATGTACCGTTTGGGCTGTAGCGATCCTAAAGCAGAAATGAACTGTCGTCGTCCGTCGTGTGTTTTTCCGGGTATTTGCCATAAACTCAATACTGATCATAAACATACCATTGATCTTTATCGTGAAGCGCGCAAGGTAAAGGGCATCAAAAAAGTGATGATTGCTTCTGGTGTACGCTATGATTTAGCAATTGAATCTCCAGAGTATGTCCGTGAACTGGTCACTCACCACGTTGGCGGTTATCTAAAAATTGCTCCTGAACATACCGAAAAGAACCCGCTCGATCTGATGATGAAACCGGGTATGGGCACCTATAACCGTTTTAAAGAGATGTTTGAGAAATACAGTGCGGAAGCGGGTAAAAAACAGTATTTAATCCCTTACTTTATTTCTGCTCATCCAGGTACCGAGGATGAGGACATGCTCAACCTTGCGTTGTGGTTAAAGTCTAATAACTATCAATGTGATCAGGTACAAAACTTCTACCCATCACCGATGTGTAACGCGACAGCAATGTATTACTCAGAAACCAACCCATTAAAACGAGTCAAATACAAAAAACGGGAAGAGGTTACTGTCGCTAAAGGTGAGCGCCAACGTCGATTGCATAAAGCATTACTACGTTACCATGATCCGCTTAACTGGCCTTTGATCCGTGAAGCTCTGATTAACATGGGCAAGAAACATTTAATCGGAGACAAAGCAACCTGTTTAGTACCCGCTGATGATGTTGACGCTCGCACTCCTGCGCAAAGACGTAAATCGGGACGCCACGGTGCCAATCGGTTTGCCACCAAGCATACCAATACCCAACCTGGATTTGATGCACTGCGCAGCAATACCAAACCTCATATGGCTAAAAAAACATCATCGCCTAAAGGGAAAAGCCACACCACTAAACCAACCGCTAAATCCGCTCGCCCTTAATCGCTTAGCTTATATTGGATATAAAAAACTCAGGCAAACCGCCTGAGTTTTTTTATTAAAGGAGAGAGAATTAAACAATAAACTTGTTCATCACTGCCTCTTGACGACGAACATCTTCAAGCTGCTCTTGCATCTGTTGGTTTGATTGGCTAGCGGTATCCGATACTTGTACCGATAAGTCTTTAATTTTCACCGTATTAGTATTAATCTCTTCAGCAACCAAGCTTTGCTCTTCAGCCGCCGACGCGATTTGCATATTCATATCACTAATTTGCTGAATCGCTTGACGAATACGCAATAAAGCATCGTTCGCTTCGCTCGCCTTGGCGACGGTCTCTGTTGCCGTATCTTTACTTTGTCTCATAGCCCCAGCGACTGAGCTTGATCCCACTTGCAGTTGTTCGATCATACTGCGAATCTCTGTGGTCGATTGTTGCGTTCTTTGGGCAAGTGTACGCACTTCATCGGCCACAACCGCAAAACCACGGCCAGATTCTCCGGCTCGCGCTGCTTCAATCGCGGCATTCAAAGCCAATAGGTTGGTTTGATCAGCAATATCATTAATGACTTTTAAAATGGTCTCGATGTTTGAGGTCGCACTTTCTAATTGCTTGACCTCTTCTACTGCTTGATCGATACGTAACGCTAAGGAATTAATCGCTTCCGTGGTGTGTGATACCACTTCAGAGCCTTGCTCCGTGGCGTTATCTGCGTCTTGCGCAGCTGAAGCTGCACCTTGCGCATTACCCGCCACATTCATTGCTGTCGCGGCCATTTCATTCATTGCCGTTGCCAACTGCTCCACCTCATGCATTTGACTTTGCATTGCTTCCGTTGAAGTAAGCAGTCCTTCAGCCGTAGACTCTGAGCTGTGCATGATGCGTTGACCAATCTGCTTCGATTCTTTAATCAACTGCTGCAGAGTTTCGGTAAAGCGATTAAAGCCGCTGGCTAATCGAGCAAACTCATAATCGGTATTGGTATCAAGCCGTTTGGTCAAGTCTCCCTGTCCAGAGGCAACATCTTGAATCGCATCATTGAGAGTATCTAATGGACGCATTAAAATACGGATCACGAAAGAAAGGATTAAGGTGCTGACAACTAAAGCGAGTAACGAGTAAATTAACGCACTACGCCGCAGATCATCAACCGCGGCAAAGGCAATACTTTCATCAAGTAAAACCCCAACTGACCAAGTTTCACCGGGAATTGGTACAAACCGTAATTGATAGTCTTGATTATTAATCCTCACTTCTTGTACATCACGACTGATACGTACATTCGGTAAGAAAGCCGACATCGGTTCACCATTAAAACGCGCTTCTGGGTGAGCAACGGTAGTACCATCATCAGAAACGATAAATAGATAACCCGCATCAAATAGAGAGACTTGGTTAACCAGTTCAGCAAGAGACACTAGACTAACATCAAAAAATATTGCCCCAGAAAATTGCCCACGGTAATTAACTGGTGTGGCAATCGAGATCAAGATCTCTCCCGTAGCTGAATCTGCATAGGGCGCGGTAATGGTTAATTGCCCTGCATTTTTGGCATCACGATACCAAGGCCGAACCCTTGGATCCCATGTTGCCCCCGGGTTCCAACTTGGGTCACTACCGACAAAAGAGCCATCTTTATCATAACCAAGCCCGACCAAAATAAAGCTTTTCGCTAAAGCCCTCTGGCGAAGCACATCGGCGACACTTCGAGGATCAATATCGACCTGAACCAGCTCTGTAACATACTGTGCTAACGCTTTACTACCACTGAGATCTTTACTCACCGTATTGCGTACCCCACTAACAATTTCATCGACGCTGCTATTCACTTGAGTTTCAATCTCAGAGCGCATAGTAAAATACTGTTGCGTCGACAAAAGTGTCAGCGTCAAAAGTAACATCACGGATGACGCTGCGACTACTTTATGACTGAATTTCATGGTTTATCCCTCAAAGCAAACTATTTTCATGCATGGTTGTGCATGCTCACGTCCTTAATTGTTAGGGTCAGACAAAGGGATGACAGCAACATAACGTTACTAGGATCGATTTACTCCAACTCACTAAGGTTTGCTAAGCCATTTACACCAAACCAACTCCATTTTTTTATGCACTAAGTATGAACCAAGATCTGCCATTGTGCTGAACAAAACATCGATTATTATCAAATTTATCAAGAATAAAAAACCGCAGTCAGAATACGACACTCCTGACTGCGGTTTGATCGAGAGAAATAAAGCGAGTTAAGCGTATTGCTCAGCAAATTCTTGCATAAAATCGACCAGAGCTTGCACCCCCTCTAACGGCATTGCGTTGTAAATCGATGCGCGCATTCCACCAGATACTCGATGGCCTTTTAGCGAAACTAAGCCTCGAGTTTCGGCCAACGATAAAAAGGTCTCATCTAACTCAGGTTTAGCTAATTGGAAAGGCACATTCATTAATGAACGATTATCTGGATGAATGGGGTTACGATAAAAATCTGACGAGTCAATGTAGTCGTACAATAACGCACCTTTGGCTCGATTAATCTTCTCTATCGCTTGAACACCACCTTGCTGTTTGAGCCATTGAAATACTAACCCTGACAGATACCATGCAAAGGTCGGTGGTGTGTTAAACATCGATTCTTGTTCGGCTAACAATTGATAGTTAAGAATACTCGGTAAAACCTCATTCGCTAAACCGAGTAAATCGTCACGTACAATCACAATACAGATCCCAGCAGGCCCAATGTTCTTCTGCGCGCCAGCATAAATCACCCCATAACGAGAGACATCGATCTCACGTGATAAAATCGTCGAGGACATATCGGCCACAATCGGTTTATCGGTGATCGGTAAATCATTAATTTCAATGCCATCAATCGTTTCATTAGGACAGAAATGCACGTAAGCCGAGTCTGGATCAATCGCCCATTCACTGGCTGGCCGTACTGCCGTTTTGCCTTGCTTATTGATTTTGGCGTCAAAGACATCGACACGACAATATTTTTGGGCTTCTTTGACCGCACTCGCTGCCCAGTATCCGGCGTCAATATAGGTAGCGGTATTCGCCTTACCCAATAAGTTTAGAGGGACCGCCGCGAATTGAGCTCGAGCACCGCCATGACAGAAAAGCACCTTGTAATTATCAGGAACGTTGAGCAAATCACGTAAATCTTGTTCAGCCTGCTGCGCCACTTGAATAAAGGGCTTACTACGGTGGCTAATTTCCATCACCGAGACGCCAAGACCATTCCAGTTCACTAACTCAGCTTGCGCTTTATCCATGACGGCTTTAGGTAAGGCGGCGGGACCCGCACTAAAATTATAAATAGTGTCCGTATTCGGCTCCATGTATTGCTTGCTCCTGCTATCGAAAATGGGGAAATGATGTCAAAAATGTAACTGTACTCACCATCTCTCTCTGAAAGAGTCCATGCTGAGTGTTTTCGGTATACCACTTTTTTATAAGAAGAAACAGCTTGAACTGACTGAAGATCAGCGGTTAATTATTTTTCCATCAACTTATCCGCATGACTTTCAGAACCGCCCCCTAAAGAGGCGGCTTAATTAAAAATCGAGACCCTCTTTATTAACGCATCAATAAGGGCATGATCAAACTGATCAAAGGTACTTGTTTACCATTATCAAATGAGACATTGCCTTGATTGATTTGCGCATGAATTCGATACCCTTGTTCATCTTGTGTAGCCATCTCCATCATCACCAGTTCATCCATTCCTTGCTGAATAAAAGGATAATCTTGGGCAAATTGTTGAGAGACAAAATTATCAAGATGACCGGTTAAAGCTGGTAAAATCACGCTGGGGTCTTGCAAAATATTATTTGTACCTTCAGGAATCGTCAGCATCCAATTGGCCGAAAAATCACCGTCACCCACTTTAACAGCGAGTTGATTTAGACTCAGACTAAAACCTTGAGAAAATAGTGTTTCGATCAATGGTAGTGCTTGATTTAAAGCCTGTGCAGGCATGGTTGAGTAGGTTTGATATAACGCGGATAATTGCTCAAAAGCTTGGCTATCAACATCCGCTAACGTGAAGTCAAATGTAGCATCATGCACTTCACCTTCATCGCTAACCACTTGATCAACCGTCAATTTATGTTGGCTAGTAAAACGTTTTTTATGGGCATCCATCGATGAAGTGAATTCATAACTGCCCTGACGAACAAGCAAAAGGGATTGATGGTCACTGTCGTTAATCTCAAGTTCACCAATCGACAACGCTTGCTTACCCAGCCAAAAGCCATTTTCTTGTTTGCCATGACCTTTGGCTTCAAGTTTAGACAATTGCATTTTTTGACCATCGATAAAATCAACCATTACCGAAGGCAAAGTTAGATCATAAGTCACTTCCCCTAAGGTAGTGACTGTGCCAGTAAGCTGAGCCGGCGTTAACGATATCCCTAAGGCTTCATTGTCCAACGGTTGGTAATGCCAGCTATCTAGCTGAATATGATAATCCGTATTGCCATTTAATTGGGTAACGGTCGTCATGGTTAATGGTAATTCGGGGTATTCTGGCAGCCTTGATTGCGCCGACAGGCTGAATAATTGATGTTGAATATCGCTGTCCACTATCCACTGTGTTGGTAAACCTTCGCTGATCAACTGTTGCCGAACTCGCTCATCGATCACCGTAAATCGAGCTGATACGTGAGAAGAAAGATAGCCACGGTCATAATGAATTAGCTCTGCGCTTATTTGTTCATTCGTTAAATTTTCTAAACCGTGAGTAATCGCTTTCTGACCTATTTGCCCAACCGCTAAAGGCCAACACAAGACTAAAACTACCGCACCACCGATAGCCCCTATTCGTTTGATATTTTGCATAAATGACTCGATTGCTTATTATTTCAAGCAGTGTAACGCAGATGATTGATCGAGCTCAAGTGGCGCCTCATTACCATCAGCGAACCCAAATACTGACGAGGTTAAGATTCTTAAACTCAGCTCTCAAATCTTTTTCGCAAAGCTTGTTACAGTAGCCTAGCTAAAAAGTAATGATAGGGACCGCTGTGAACCGATATGCTCTGCTGTGCTTAGATAATAATCCCATTAGTATTGAACAATGGCGTCATGAATTAAGTATTTTTTCCGCCAAGTTTGATCTCTATACCGCTGATTCTATTGTAGAGGCTCAGCAGGCACTCGAGTTCATCCAAGAAAACCAACAAACTGCCGCGTTAGTGATTGCCAGTCATCATGAAGGCTTTAATGGCGCCGAATTTTTAGTTCAATTAGATAAAAGCCCTGAGACGAAACACGCTCGCAAAATATTGATCAGCAGCGGTCAAGATATTCAAGCCATTTTAAACGCGGTCAATGAAGGACGTTTAGATTATTGTTTAACCAAACCGTTACAAGATAACGTGTTATGTAAGACGGTTCTTCAAGAGTTAACCACGTATGTTCTTGATAATGATAAAGACAATATTCTTACTTACAGCACCTTATTAGATCAAACCCGAATTTTACGCGCACATATTGATCAGAAAATGCGTGTCTATCGTGAAGGTTTTATCAGCGATTATCACCGCATGTCCGATCAACAACTCGCCGAGCAAGTTATTGGTGCCTTGTATGAGTTTTTTGACGGCAATGATGAAACGCGAGCCTGTCGAACTTACTCTGCGGAGCACTTACTCACCGTTGAAGGTGAAGACAATCATTTCTTATGGTTTATTACCTCAGGTGAAGTGGCGCTGTATAAACGAGATGAGCTCGGCCAACAAAGAGAAGTCGTGCGCCACAATAAGGGCAATATCGTCGGAGGGATGTCTTTTGTAACCGGAGAGCCCTCTTTCTCGACCGCGTTAACGTTAACTCGTACTGATGTCATTAAATTAGATCGCGATATCTTTGCTAAAGTGATGCATAGCGATACCAGTTTACTGCCCCTATTTACTAACTTATTACTGCGTCATTTTAATCGACGGCTACAGCGCAGCATTAATACCAAATTACAATTACAAAAAACGCTCGACTCGCTTGAGTCAGCGCATAAGCAACTGATGGAAAGTGAAAAAATGGCCATGCTGGGTCAGTTGGTTGCCGGCGTCGCTCATGAATTAAACAATCCTGTTGCGGCGATTCTACGTGGCAGTGATACTCTACGAACTCATATTGCTCACCTCGTCGGTCATGCTCCACCCCACTCTTTGGAACATACTGGCGCACAACTACTGGCCCAAGCCTTACAATCTAAACCTATGTCCACGGCCGAAGAGCGGGCAAAAGCCAAGCAAATCGCCGAACAAATTCATCATCCGCTATTAGCAAAAAAAATCGTCAAACTCGGCCTAGAGAACGACCAACATCTACTCAATTTAGCTCAGTCTCAACCACAACAAGCATTGCTCGACATTGAACAATTAGAAGTGTATTTCTTAGCAGGGAGTAATCTTCGTTCGATTCAGGTTTGTGCGCAGCGAATTGCCGATATGGTCAAAAGTCTCAAAGGGTATGCGCGCGCAGATGACGAAACGTTTCATACCGTCGATATCCATGAAGGACTAGAGGATACTTTAGTTATTTTTGAAAATCGCCTCAAAAGACATCGGGTTGAAAAGCATTATGCCAAACTCCCCGCTATCTCTTGTCTCCCTATTGCCCTGCAACAAGTTTGGACTAACCTTATCTCAAATGCGGTTGAAGCGTTTCCAGAGCATGGCGTATTAATCATTACCAGTGAGCTACGCCAACAAGGTAATCACGCTTATGCGGTGATCAGTTTTACCGATAATGGTTGTGGTATTCCTAAAGAGCGACAAGACGAGATTTTTACGCTTAATTATACCACCAAACGAGAAGGCGATTTTGGGTTAGGGATTGGTTTATCTGTTTGCCAACAAATTGTTCGTCAACACCAAGGATGGATCAACGTAGACAGTGAAGTTGGTCAATACACTACGATGCAGGTTTGGTTACCCGTCAACCGAGAACCTATTTAGGGAGAAATAAATGCAAAAACTGATGATTTTATGTGTCGATGATGAACGTGAAGTACTGAATAGCGTTATGCAAGATCTGAGCGTCTTAGAAGAACATTTTATTCTTGAAGCCGCGGAGTCTGTCGCAGAAGCCAAAGAAGTCATTACCGATTACCAGCAGCAAGCAATCCCGCTGGCACTTATTTTGTGTGACCACATTATGCCTCAAGAAACCGGCATTCATTTTCTTATCGAACTTAACCAATCTGAAGCGACTCAGCCAACACGTAAGGTATTGTTAACCGGGCAAGCTGGATTAGACGATACCGTCGAAGCAATTAATCACTCGAGCTTGCATTTCTTTATCACGAAACCTTGGCAAGCCGAGCAATTACGTCATACCGTGAAAGAGCAGTTAACTCATTACGTGATCGAAAACGAGCCCGATTTAATGGCTTGGATGCCAATTCTTGATACTGAGTTAATTCTAAACGCACTGGCTGCAAACCGCTCCAGTTATGGTGAATGATCTTTAAACGTGAACAATATCGAGCTTAACAGATAAAAAGATGGTCGCATTCTAAACAATATCATATTGATTTAGCTATTTTTTTATCAAGGTAACCCAATCTTGACATTTTTTGGTAGAGTTCGTCTCTATCAATCAATTATGATGTTATCACACTCGAAATAGTAATTGATTTAGTGTGTACCCAAGCCGCCCGTTCTATAAGCCGTATGCATTGGATTTGAAATCAGTTGCAACGTTTTCAATACTGCATCTTA
Organism: Vibrio sp. V33_P6A3T137; assembly: GCF_009904835.1. NCBI lineage: Bacteria > Pseudomonadati > Pseudomonadota > Gammaproteobacteria > Vibrionales > Vibrionaceae > Vibrio > Vibrio sp. V33_P6A3T137. Next base: position 20,697 of record NZ_WXWK01000155.1, read on the forward strand.
ATGTCGCTTGGGTATACTATGGAATTAATCATAAACAGATAGGTTTATTGTGACTATGCGCAAAACAATCATGGCAACCGCTTTACTTCTAACTTCGGCACACGCTTTGGCTCAAACGGATCCAAACAGTCCAACTGTGATGAGTAATTTTAACTACGAATATATCGAAGCTCGTTTCGGCGCTAGCCCTGCTACCTTCGGTGCAGCAATCAGTAAATCGATTCATCCTAATGCTCATATGATTGCCCGTATCGATTCTGAGTTTGAAAGTGATTACGATCTCGCCGCAGGTTTTGGCTTTCACGCACCGATTAATAATTGGGCAGATTTAACGGGAGAAATGTTATTCCGTTTACAAGATAAGAAAAGCTACGGCAGTGCAGATTCGGGAATGGAACTGAATTTAGGTGTTCGTCAGTGGTTAGGGCCACAACTTGAAGTCGGTGGAAAAGCAGGTTATGTCTCTATTGATGATCGCGACGATTGGATAGGTTCTGTTTACGCTCGTTTCCACTCAACGGAATTATTCTCACTCGGCGCAGAAGCCCGCTTCAATGATGCGTATGGTGACCAACTGATGCTTACGGCTCGATTTAAATACTAATTTTATACCCTTCTTACTTGAAGAAGCAGCGGTGTTGGCTGCAACTTCAAGTAGTTTGGATATACCACTCAGTTTAAGTACTCTGTGCGTTTCATAAAACAAGCCGACGTCTCTGACCTCGGCTTGTTTATTATTGCTCAACGAGCTTGGCAATATGCTAATAACTGACGTTTTTGTGGCTCTTGGAGTAGCTTCCAATGCACACCTTCAATCGCTCCAGCAAACTTCCACAGCAGCTTAACATCAACATCACTGCCATAAATTTTGCGAACCTTACTAAATACAGCAGGAGCGCCAAGTTTTACAAAAGTTTCCACATCGCTGACGCCAGCTTTTTTTACCATTCGCTCAAGAGTCAATTGCATATTAGGCAAGTCTCTTAACCGACGGCTCGCCTGCGATTTTTGAAAACTACGTTGCGAAATAGAATAAAAGATAGAACGTTGAATAATATCGTCTAATTGTGGATAACCTTGCTCGAAAAGTTGCGTAATATCATAGTAATTAACCGTTGCTGTGGTCTGCTTTTTCACATGACGGAATTTTTCACAGCCTAACTGGATTAATAATTCATCGAGTTCTTCACTACCACGAAGGAAAATCGCCCCCTCAGTTAACAATGCGTACATGGCTTCTTGTTGAAATAAGCCAATACCACCGAACATTGAGCGTTTTTGGTAGTCCCCAAACTTAATTACATAATCAAAAAATGTTGTCTCACTCATCTTGATAGATCCTTTAATCGTCGTCCCCGAGTCACAAAGATCACCAGATAGCAGCAAGTTATAGCGAATAAATTAGGTATACATCGCAAGCTTATTTTGACTACGTGCCTGCGTATTGATTTATGTACATGATAGTTAATTCCATAAAATAAGTCTGGACTTAACTCACATCCATCACTTGAAAAGCGTGTTAAAAAGCTACTGACTTCACAAAAACTTAATGTTGCATATCAGTCGTTATTCATTTAATGCTTTATATTACACGATAAAACCATTAAGACCTGTTTAATGGTTGCATCTCTTTATTAGCAATCGGTAAAATGGGGCGTCTTCCCGCTTTTGACCGGATACGATGAACCATTTATCTTTTTACTGGCTTCCCGAAAATAAACACCTCCTTATCCAAGGATTGGAAAGTGAGTTTGCTCAACTGGTTAAATTTTCAATCAGTACAGGCAAGATTGCGCTTCCCCCTATCCCGGATGTGGTGTTGAAAATTCAACAATTATGCAGTATTGAATCCACCACGATCGCTGATGTGGCCGCCTGTCTAACCGACGATCCAAGTCTCGCAGCGGTGGTTATTCGAGTCGCAAACTCGGTGGTTTTTAATCGCCGAAATATTACCTGTCTGGACTTAAGCACCGCGGTTTCCCGCTTAGGAATTATACGCGTACGTGATATTGTCACCGCTCAAGCTATTGAGCAACTCAAGCATTCGATTAATCTAAGTACCGCGTGCAATAAAGTCCTGACCAATAGTGCAGCCATATCACGTGAATTTGGTGCCAGTATGGTTCTAGTTACTCAATGGTTTAAGCGTTTAGAACCGCAACACTATCAACATTTAGAACAAGAGAAAGCTTTGTTGGTTGGTCTATTGGCCGATATCGGTCTGTTTTGCTTAGTGAATGAGTACCATCTTTACTTGGAAAATGGACACTACCTTGATCAAGACATTGCACTGCAGATTTTCCAATCGAACTGTTCGGCAACCAGTCAGCTAGTTTTAAAACATTGGGGATTTGATAACGATTTTCTCGAAGTGGCGAGTAACCAACCATTCATTGAGCATCGCCAAGAAGTCAGTTATCTTGATATCGCTCGCATCGCAAATCATCTGTTATTATTTCGTAAACAAGATGACGCTTTAGACGAGCATGAAGTGGAAATTAACACCACGGGCGCGGAAGTGCTTTACCATTTAAGTAACATGACGGACGTTGAATTTCGTTCTCAGTTACATGGCGTGATTAACGCCAGTGGTTTTTGACCCCCTTCCCCAATCATCGTCAATACGAGCTGGGGTTACCTATTGAGGAATCTATGTTTTTAGGGATGCTATTTATTTTTGCCCCACTCGTTATCGGGTATCTTTTTTCTATTTCTCAGCCAGCAAAATTAACCTTACTCAACAAAGCAACGGTTTCTCTGGTTTATGTCATCCTTTTCCTGATGGGGCTTAGCCTTGCTGCATTAGATAATTTAAGCGCTAATCTACAAGCAATTTTGCGTATTGCAGGCGTGTTTTTTCTTGCGATGGGGTGCTGTAACTTGTTAGCTCTTCCCTGGATTGATAAATGGTTTCCCATTGATAGCCAAGCGACACAAACCAAATTACCCTTATCAAGCATGGCGTTAGAATCAATTAAGCTGATTTTTGTCGTGGGCGCAGGTCTGCTGCTTGGCTTGGTTCTTGGTTTTGATTTATCTTGGGTAGAAAGTGCCAGTGAATGGATTTTATTTATTTTACTGTTTTTTATTGGCGTTCAATTAAGAAACAGTGGCTTAACATTAAAACAGATCTTATTGAATAAACATGGCATGATCATCGCCTCAGTCGTCATTATTACCTGCTGGATAGGTGGGATCCTAGCGGCTTTCATTCTCGATATCCCAATCTATCGAGCATTAGCTATGGCCTCTGGGTTTGGCTGGTACTCATTGTCTGGAATTCTGATGGGCGATGCTTTTGGCCCAGTCTATGGTGGCGCTTCTTTTTTGATTGAGCTGATGCGTGAGTTAGTGGCACTGGCCTTAATACCGATGTTTATTGGTCGCAAGCCCTGCACTTCTATTGGCTACGCCGGAGCAACCGCCATGGATTTCACCCTGCCAGTGATCCAGACGACAGGGGGAGTACCCTGTGTTCCCATTGCGATTGTCAGTGGCTTTATCTTGAGTCTGTTAGTACCGTTTTTAATGTTGTTATTTGTCTCTCTTGCAGGTTAACGCTCAAGAAACCGTTATAGCGCACTTTACAATGCATCAACATTTCATCAATATGCGTAACCCAATTAAGTGACTGAGTAAAGCGCGCCAATCGAACAAAGAACGAACCGCCAAGGCTATATAAATTACTGCAGGACAAGTTTTTTGTTTTGGTTTAGATTGCCTAGCTGACATTAACCAGTCTCAACAATAACGATATAACTATGGTATCAGAACATAAAATAGCGGATGCAAGCTTTGAGAGCCTTTTACGTATATTCACCGTACCAGAAGGACCAGATTCAACCCTGACTCGTATTGAAGAAGAATTGTCACGTAATTTAAACCAATTCTTACGTGAGCATATTGTGGCAGAAGAAAAGCCGCTTAAAGAGATAGAAAAAGACTTTTCTAATCCGCACATTCCTGAAGCGCCAGAGTTTGTCTCAGAGCATACTCAACATTTAATGGATACGTTAGTGGCTCAATCGGTGCATACGGCATCGCCCAGTTTCATTGGCCATATGACTTCAGCATTGCCTTATTTTTTAATGCCGCTGTCAAAAATCATGATTGCTTTGAATCAAAACTTAGTAAAAATTGAAACCTCGAAAGCGTTTACGCCACTTGAACGTCAAGTATTAGGCATGTTGCACCGTCTTATCTATGCTCAACAAGACGAGTTTTACCAACAATGGATGCACAGTGCCGCCCATTCTCTTGGCGCATTTTGTTCAGGGGGCACCATTGCTAACATTACCGCGCTCTGGGTCGCACGTAATAATGCACTGCAAGCGAGAGAGGGTTTTGGTGGCGTAGAAAAAGAAGGCTTATTCAAAGCCATGCTCCACTATGGTTATCAAGGATTAGCGATTTTAGTCTCTGAGCGCGGCCACTATTCACTAAAAAAAGCTGCTGATATTTTGGGCATTGGCCAACAAGGCTTAGTCACTGTTCGTACTGATAATAATAATCGTCTTTGTCCCGATGATCTGCAGTTGAAGATTAACCAACTCAAATCACAAAATATTCATCCCTTTGCCGTTGTCGGTGTTGCAGGTACAACTGAAACGGGAAATGTCGACCCACTAAGAGCCATCGGTGAAATTTGCCAAAAAGAGCAATGTCATTTTCATGTCGATGCCGCTTGGGGTGGTGCCACCTTAATGTCGAGTACCTATCGCCACTTGTTGGATGGTATTGAACTGGCCGATTCTGTAACCATTGATGCCCATAAGCAAATGTATATCCCAATGGGTGCCGGAATGGTGTTATTTAAAGACCCTCATGCAATGAATGCGATAGAACATCATGCGCAATATATTTTACGCAAAGGTTCTAAAGATTTAGGCAGTCATACCTTAGAAGGATCTCGTTCTGGGATGGCGATGCTTGTCTATGCGAGCATGCATATTATTAGTCGTGCAGGTTATCAACTATTAATTGATCAAAGTATTGAGAAAGCGCGTTATTTTGCTGATCTGATTCAATCACAAACAGATTTTGAACTCGTTTCAGAACCTGAGCTTTGCCTGCTCACTTATCGTTATGCTCCTGATAACGCGATAAAAGCACTGACAATCGCTGATGAAAAAGAGAGAATCGCACTGAATCATTTGCTGAATGAATTAACTAAATACATTCAGAAGAAACAGCGTGAAACAGGTAAATCGTTTGTTTCTCGCACACAACTCAATCCGGCACGTTGGCAAGGTTTAGATACCTTAGTCTTTCGTGTCGTATTGGCGAACCCGCTCACGACTAGGTCAATTTTACACTCGGTCTTGCAAGAGCAAAGGGACATAGCCCAAACAGCCACTCAATTACTTGCCCAGATCCATCAATTGAGCCAAAGCCTTATTAACTCACAGGCTTAAGT